>JANOYI010000254.1:0-3006 GCA_031428795.1 Ilumatobacteraceae bacterium
TTCTGCTTCTCCTCGCGCGACAGGCTGGGCAAGGCGGCGCCCATCTCGCGCTCGACCGATTCGATCAGGCGATCAAGTGCACCATGCAGCGGGGCGGGGCGGACGGCAGCGATGACCACGCCCTCCCACTTCAGCGGCAAGTCGCCGGGCTCGCGGTCCTCAGCGGCCACCAGTGAGGCGCCGAGTTGCTCGACGATCGGCTTCACCGCCAACACCAGCGGGTGGCGCGGCAACTTGCTCACTGGTCACCGGCAGCATCGGACACGCGCTCGGCGTGGAGGCTGACATGGGTTGCGCCATTGGCAAAGGCTTGGCCGACGATCAGGCCGGACACCTCGGTGAGTTGCGCCTGGGTGACGGTGCAGGAGGAGCCGAACGGACCGAACTCGACCTCGATACCAAGCGCTTCGACGGCGCCAACCGCCGCCGTCACATGCGGCCCGGGGTTCCCTTCGTGGAACGGCTCGATCGTGAACTCCAACAGCAGCACGCTGCGATGGTAGCGACCGATGACCGCCCGCGTCGCCGACCGCGACTACCGGCAATCGACAGCGACCGCCAGGGCGGCGCATACCTCGCGCATCCGATCATCACTCAATCGGCCCATCCGATCGACGAGCAGGGTGAGGGCGAGGGACTGGGTGGAGTCAAGCTGCAGAACACAGCGCTGTCGAACCGGATCATCGGGTGGCTCAAGCACCACCTCAGTCTCGAGACCACGCTCGTTTCTGGTTGCATAGGCGACCATGACGCGTCGAAGACGCAGGATCGCCTGATCTCGAGTCAGTACTACGCACGGGCGTCTGCCCGCGTCAGGCGTCTCACACCACCACAGCTCACCCCTCGCCGGTGTCATGAGTCGCCTGTGTTCATGCGTCAAAGGGATCATGAGACCCTGCGGCTTGATTGGCGCGGTCGACGGACTGCATGAACGACTCGAGATCGCCCCATTCATCAGGGGTGTTGAGCGGAATGCGGTCATAGGCCTCGTACGAGCGATCGATCTCTGCCCTGCGATGTGCGGCGACCAGCGCAGCAAGAGCCGCATCGATGACGGTTGCGTCGTTCCCGAAGCCCAAGCCGCGGGCGGCAGTCAGGGTTGCCTCGTCGACCGTAGTGCTGATTCGGACTCGACTCATGCCACGAGTGTGGCATATATCTGCCACAGTGGTCAACGGGCGCCCATGACTCGCTGGAGGTCGGTGCTTCTTGCGATGCAGTCGGTGCCGGCCGCGTCGAAGGCTTGGTTGAGCTTGTTGAGCGCGGTGCGGAACGACGTGTTCCAGTCGCTCTCGAACTGATCGCGAGCGGGGCCGACCCAGGTGGTGCCGCTGAGGGCGGACGAGACGGTGCTCATCACGCTTTCGATGCTGGTGATCTGCTGCTTCAGCGAGCGACCGAGGGATGCGAGCTGCTCCGGGTTTGCGCCGTACATGGACATGATGCTGGTTCCTCTCGCCGGCCCGCCCAGTGCAGCGCCGTCACCTGTACTGGGCATGGTGAGATCACCAAAACGGCAAAAGAAGTGGCAACAACAGGGCAACGTTGTCGGGCACGAATCGCTCCTGCGCCATCAGCGCCTCCAGTTCCGAGGCGTTCACCCAGCGGACTTCGGCGATCTCGCCATCGGTGAACGTGAACGGGCCGTCGTGCACCGCCAAGTAGCCGCGACCGATCAGCGCCACCGACTCGTCCACGAAACGACCTTCGCCGAGATGTTGAAACTCAGCCACCTCGACACCGAGTTCCTCGGCCAGCTCGCGACGAGCGGCGACCTCGTACAACTCGCCGGCGGCAACCACGCCGCCAGCTGCCAGGTCCCACATGGCCGGCCACACATCCTTGTTGTCGGCGCGCCGGTGCACCAGCAGCCGACGGTCGCTGCCCATCACCGCAATGCTGACGGCGCGATGCTGCAATCGACCGGCGCGCATCTCTGCGCGCGTCACCGTCGCGATCACTTGATCGTCGTCGTCGACGATGTCGACCAGCTCCGTTTCGCCGTTCACGCCGTCTTGCCTAGCATGCGGCCATGGAACTCGACACCCTGCTCGCCGAAGCCCGCGACCTCCACGACGAAACGGTGGCGCTGCGCCGCACGTTGCACCGCTGGCCCGAGCTGGGAAACGACCTGCCCGTGACGCGCGAGCACGTGCTGGCCGCGCTGGAGGGTTTGCCGTTGGCGCTGACGCTGCACGAAACCACCAGCGGTATTGCAGCCGTGCTCGACGGCGGCAAGCCGGGGCCGACGGTGTTGCTGCGCGGCGACATGGATGCGCTGCCGCTGCACGAGGACACCGACCTGCCGTTTCAGAGTTCCGACGAGGGCAAGATGCACGCGTGCGGTCACGACACACACACCGCGATGTTGGTGGGCGCCGCCAAGTTGTTGAGCGCCCGGCGCGACGAGATCCCCGGTCGGGTGCTGTTCATGTTCCAGCCCGGCGAAGAGGGCGCCGGCGGCGCCGGCTTCATGCTCGACGAAGGTTTGCTCGACCTGCCTCCGGCCGCTGACGGCAGCGAGTCGCCCGTCACCGGCGCGTACGCACTGCACATCACCAGCAACCTGCCCACAGGCTGGATTGCCAGCAAGGGCGGCAGCATCATGGCCAGCGCCGACGTGATGCAGATCACCGTCAAGGGTCGCGGCGGTCACGCCAGCCAACCGCATGCCGCGCTCGACCCCATCCCGATTGCATGCGAAATCGTGCAGGCGTTGCAAATGATGGTCACCCGCACCATCGACGTCTTCGATCCCACCGTTGTCACCGTCGGCCGCATCTCGGCGGGTACGACCAACAACATCATCCCGGAGACCGCTTTCATCGAAGGAACGATCCGCGCCATCAGCGAGCGCACCCGGGCCAAGGTGCGCGACGGCATTCGTCGCGTTGCGGAGGGGGTCAGCGCGGCGCACGACGCACAGGTCACCGTCGAGTTCCACGACGGCTACCCGGTGACGGTCAACAACCCGGGCTCGGCCGACTTCGCGCTCGCCGTCGCTGG
>JANOYI010000255.1:0-8094 GCA_031428795.1 Ilumatobacteraceae bacterium
CGTCGCCGAGTGGATCACGTTCGACGCGGACTTGGCGGTCGGTGTCCCCTCAGGCGACGAGGGCCGCGCGGACCTGCGCAGCGAACTGCTCCAACATCGCTTCCGCCGCTCCAACTGACCCCGCCGTTTCGATCATCCGGATCAGCTGGCTTGCAATGATGACCCCGTCGCCGAGCGCGCCGAGCGCTGCGGCCTGATCGGGCGTACGCACCCCGAAGCCCACGGCCAGCGGCGCCGAGATCGCCTTGCGTGCCCTGCCCAAGAACGCGGTCAACGCATCGTCGATGACCACCTCGCCGCCCGTGACACCGGTCACCGCGACGCAATAGACGAAACCCTGGGCCTTGCGGCCGATCGCGACCAGGCGCTCGTCGCTCGAGGTCGGGGCCGCGAGGGGGATCAGCGCGACCCCGGCCCGGGTGGCCTGGTCACGCACCTCGTCGCTCTCGTCGATCGGCAGGTCCGGGATGATCAACCCCGCGACACCCGCCGCCGCCGCCCGCTCCAGGAACAGCCGCGCGCCCTGTGCGAGCACCGCGTTGAGGTAGGTCATCAACACCACCGGCGGACCTCCGCGCAACCCGGCCGCGATCTGGATGACATCTGATGGCGTGGTGCCGGCATCGAGCGCTGTCTGCCCGGCGGCCTGGATCGTCGGCCCGTCGGCAAGGGGGTCCGAAAACGGTATGCCAAGCTCGATGATGTCGGCGTGCTTGGCGAGCGCCCGGGCGTACCGGGTGCTCGTCGCGACGTCCGGGTAGCCACCCATGACGTACGGAATGAACAGCGGCCTGCCGGCGTCGCGGAAGACCCGCTCCAGGCGAGCTGCTCCGTCAGACATCGAGCGCCAGCGCCGCTCCCACGGCGTCGACGTCCTTGTCGCCCCGGCCTGAGAAGCACAGCACGACGGGCCCCCCGGCGCCCAGTGCCACGCCGTCGCGGGCGAGCACCGCGAGCGCATGTGCGGTTTCGAGTGCCGGGATGATGCCCTCGGTCCGCGCGCACTCCTGGAACGCCGCCAGCGCCTCGACATCCGTCGCACTCACATACGTCACGCGCCCCGTGTCGCGGAGCCACGAGTGCTCGGGCCCCACCCCCGGGTAGTCGAGGCCGGCCGAGATGCTGTGCGCTTCCTGCACCTGGCCGTATTCGTCTTGCATCAGGTAGCTGCGCATACCGTGCACCACCCCGGGCTGAGCACGGGCCACCGCTGCTCCCCCGGCGGGCTCGACGCCGACCAACCTCGTGCGATCGTCGACGAAGCCGCTGAAGAGCCCCATGGCGTTACTGCCACCGCCGACACAGGCAACAGCGACATCGGGCACGTCGCCCCAGATCTCGATGCTCTGCTCGCGGGCCTCGCTACCCAACACACGGTGGAACTCGCGCACCATCCACGGGTAAGGGTGCGGGCCCATCACAGAGCCGAGGCAGTAGTGGCTGGATTCGACGGTGGCCACCCAATCGCGCATGGCCTCATTGACGGCGTCCTTCAGCGTGCGGCTACCACTGTGCACTGCTTCCACTTCGCTGCCCAGCAGCTTCATGCGGAACACGTTCAAGGCCTGGCGTTCGACGTCCACCGCACCCATGTACACCTTGCAATCCATGCCCATCAGAGCCGCCGCTGTCGCACTGGCGACGCCGTGTTGGCCAGCGCCGGTTTCCGCGACAAGGCGCTTCTTGCCCATCCGCTTCGCAAGCAGCGCCTGACCCAGCACGTTGTTGATCTTGTGCGAGCCGGTGTGGTTGAGGTCTTCACGCTTCAGCGCTAGGCGGATGCCCAGCTGCTCACTGAGATTCTTGCACTCGGTGAGAATCGACGGCCGACCGGCGTACGTGCGCAGCAGGTGATCGAGATCGGAGCGGAACTCGGGGTCTGCCCAGGCATCAACGAAGGCCGCTTCCAGCTCCTGGCACGCGGGCACCAGTGTTTCGGGAACGAAGCGACCACCGAATTCGCCGAAGCGACCGGTGTCCGACGGCGGGGCCATCAATGACATTGCAGAACTCCTGTCGTGAACGTGCACAGTTTGGGGGGACCTAAAAATCGTCGTCGGCCCAGTCGTACGGCATCACGTCGGGGCCGAGGTGCTGTGCCGGGGCGGCAGCACGAGCCCGCTCGATGAACGCCTTGACCTTGAGCGCATCTTTCTTGCCAGGCGACTTCTCGACGCCAGATGCCACGTCTACACCCCACGGGCGCGTGATGCGAACTGCTTCCGCAACATTGTCGGGATCGAGGCCGCCTGCCAGGATGAGGCGCGGACCCTGGGCCACTTCTTCGACGAGCGACCAATCGAAGACTTGACCCGAGCCGGGCTTGGGCCCTTCCACCATGATGAGGTCGGTGCCGAACTCGTTGGCACGGCGGGCATCGGGAGAACCCGCTACCACCACCTTGATGACCCAGCGGATGCTTGCGGCCACGTCTTCGACCATGCCGGGTGTCTCGTGGCCGTGGAGCTGCGCCGCTTTCAGGCCAGCACGGTTGACGGTGTCGATCACACGCGACGGATGCTCATCGCGAAACACACCAACGGTGAGGATTTCGGGAGGCAATCTGCGGGTGATGTCGTACACCTGCTGGGCCGCGACCTGGCGGGGCGACGGGGCAAAGATGAACCCGACCGCGTCGGCGCCCATAGCGACGGCGAAGAGGGCGTCGTCCTCATTGGTGATTCCGCAAATCTTGACGAACATGCACCGTCACGGTACCCCGCCGGCCGGCCCGCAGCGGCATCTATTCAGGATGGAGTTCTCCTGCGCGAGGATCGTAACGAGCCGCAGTTCAGGGGCCCGCCCGAAGTCGCCTGCAGGCAAGTGTCTGCGCTACGTAACTCTCAGAGATGCCGACGCCTGACTATCCGGCGATGAGGGCAGCGACGGCCGCAGCAGGGTCGCCGCTGGTGACCAGAGTTTCGCCGACCAGAACGGCGTGATAGCCAGCGGCGTACAGCGCAGCAGCATCAGCCGGGCCGCGGACACCGCTTTCGGCCACTCGCACGACATGTGGGGGCATGACCGCCGCCATTCGAAGCGCACGCTCGTGGTCCACCTGAAAGGTCACCAGGTCGCGTTGGTTGACCCCGATGAGGGTCGAGCCGGCGGCGAGTGCCACCTCCAATTCGGCTTCATCGTGGATCTCAACGAGCACGTCAAGGCCGACCTGCGAGGCCAGCCGATGCAACGAGATCAGCTCCCCGGCATCGAGCGCAGCTGCGATCAACAGCACGCAGTCTGCGCCCATCAATCGAGCGTCGACCACGTCGTGCTCGCAGACGGTGAAGTCCTTGCGCAGCACCGGCAGCGAGCATGCCTCTCGTGCCGCCCGCAGATCGGCGACAGACCCACCGAATGACTCCTCGTCGGTCAGCACCGACAGACACGAGGCGCCGCCACGCTCGTAGTCCCGCGCGAGCACCGAAGGGTCGAGGCCCGCGTTGAGGTCACCCTTCGATGGCGAACGCCGCTTGACTTCGCTGATGACGGCCAAGTGCGTCACGTCGGCGAGCGCCGCGCGAAAGCCCCTGGCTGGCGGCATTGCTGACGCCTGTTCGACCAGCGGCGCGAGCGGTCGGGTATCCAGCGCGGCAGCACGCCGGTGACGGGCGATGATGGTGTCGAGGTAGGTAGCCATCAGCGACCGAGTCGGTGCTCAGAGGCCCTTGCCGGTGACCGGTGCGAGGAAGTGCATCTCCGGACGGCCTGCCATGAACGGTGCCAGCGTCGGGCCGAACGCCTTGAACCAATCCGCACTTGAATGGGCGATCAGCGCGGCCTGCTCGGTGTAGAGCTCGTACACGAAGAGCGCGTCCGGATCTGCCTCCTGCTCGTGGAGGATGTAGACGAGCGTGCCGTCTTCGGACTGCACATTGTCGACCGCAACCTGAAACGCCTGAGCGGCCTCCGCGCGCACGCCGGGCTTCAGTGGGAGACGGACCCATACTGCGACTTTGCTCATCGTTGCGCTCCTTCGAACGGCTGTTGGCACCAGACGATGCCCGGCGGGCACGGTAGCAGCGTGGCAGCATGAGGCGATGGCCGAAGCGGAACGCACCCTCGTCGTTGTCGAGGACGATGCGAACATCGCCGACCTGCTGGACATGTACCTTCGCGACGCGGGGTTCCGGGTACTGCAAGCGCCCTCCGGCCAACGAGGTCTCGAGCTCATCGAGCAGCACCGACCCGTGCTTGTGCTGCTGGACATTGGTCTGCCGGACATCGATGGTTTCGAGGTCTGCCGCCGTGTCCGCTCCAAGAGCAACGTGCCGGTGCTCTTCCTGACTGCCCGCGACGAAGAGATCGACCGCATTCTGGGGCTGGAGCTGGGCGCAGACGACTATGTGACCAAGCCGTTCAGCCCGCGCGAGATCGTGGCACGGGTGAAGGCAATTCTCCGGCGCGGTCAGCCCGACGCCCGCGACGATCACGACGTCATTCACATCGGCGACGACTACCTGGTGGATATCACTCGCCGCGAGACCCAGTGCAAGGGCGACGTCGTGGCGTTGGCCACCCGCGAGTTCGATCTGATCGCTCACCTGGCACGCAACCAAGGCATCGCCCTTTCGCGGCAGCAGCTACTTGACAGCGTGTGGGGAGCGGACTGGATCGGCGACGACCGCACCGTCGATGTGCACGTTCGCCAGCTGCGCAAGAAGCTGGGCGACGACCTCCCGCTGGCGACGGTGTGGGGCATCGGCTATCGGTTGGGCTAACACAATGCTCACACTTTTCAGTGAGGCTGGACAACGGTGACTCGACGGCTTGCAACGGTGATTGTCAGCGTCGTCATAGCCACGCTGCTGCTCGCTGGCGCCGGCACGCTGCTGCTGTCGGCTGCGAGGGCGCGCACCACGACGGTGAACGAACTGCGCACGCAAGCCGAGCAGATGGCCGCGAACATCAGTGAGGTCCTCGACATCGACGAGTCGCTGACTGCAGCGGAGCAGGCCAAGCAGCTGAGGAACCGACTGCGCCTGCTGGCGGCCATGCGCCAGGTCGTCGAACTCGACGACGTCTCGGTGCTGATCGTCCCACCCGGCGGGCAGATTCAAGGCGACCTCCCCACCTCACTCCGTATCGACGACATCCAACTCGAGGTGCTCGCGACCGGACAATCCACCGCCAGCAATAGGGGCAAGCTCGCTTACGCCGCCGCGCCGGCCGCCGGCCCAAATGGCAGGCAGTACATCGTGGTGGTGACGCGACGAATCGACCCGGGCTTGGGGCCGTCGTTCCGTCTGTTCGTGTGGGCTTCTGGCGCCACAATTCTGCTGGCTCTCGGCGCCGCCTACCTCCTGGGTCGTCGACTCAGCAAGCCCATCCGGGAAGCATCGGCAGCCACACAACAGATCACTGCAGGGCGCCTCAGTACACGCCTCACCGAGCCACCGGCGACTCAGCACGACGAGCTGGCGGAGCTGGCACGCAGCATCAACGGTATGGCTGCGGCGTTGGAACGTTCTCGCGGTCTCGAGCAGCAGTTCCTGCTGTCCGGCAGTCACGACTTACGCACTCCCCTTACGTCGATCAGGGGCTACGCGGAGGCGATCAGTGACGGCAACGCCGACCCGCAGCGGGCGGCCTCAGTGATCCGGTCAGAGTCCGCTCGACTCGAACGGCTGGTCGCAGACCTCCTGGACCTCGCCAAGCTGCAGTCGCAGGCGTTCAACTTCCATTTGCAACCAGTGGACCTGTCTGCCGCGGCGCACACCGTCACCGGCGCTGCCGCCGGCTCTCAGTCCGGCATCACGTTCCAGCCGGTCACCAGCGGCCCGTTGATGGTGTCGGCCGACCCAGACCGCCTCGCCCAGGCCCTCGCCAACCTGGTGGAGAACTCGGGCCGATATGCGCGCAGGGTCGTCATCGTCTCGGCCCGCGCCGAGGGCGAGTGGGCGGTCGTGACCGTCGACGACGACGGGCCCGGCATCGCTCCTGACGACCTCCCTCATGTCTTCGAGCGTCTCTACGTGTCACGGCATCAGCCAGCTCGCAACGAGAGCCCCAGTGGCCTCGGCTTGGCCATCGTGCGCGAGCTGGTCACGGCGATGGGAGGCGAGGTGGTTGCCGGTGTCGCGCCCGCGGGCGGCGCCAGGATGTTCATCCGCCTCCCACTGCACCAGGGCGACATCAGCCCGGGCGATTCAGCCCGACAAGCCCGCCTCTGACCGCAGCGCCGAACTGTAGCCATCGCTGTCGACCGGTCGATGCGGCGTAGCCTGCGGGTATGCGGCTGCTGCCCGGTCTCACCGTCCTGCGCAGTTACCAGCGTTCTTGGCTGAGGCCCGACGTGCTCGCCGGCCTCACGGTGGGGGCCATGCTCATCCCCCAATCGATGGGCTATGCAGAGCTCGCAGGGATGGCGCCGCAGTACGGCTTTTACGCGGTGATCGGTGCGCTGGTGGTCTACGCCATCGTCGGCACCAGCCGGCACCTGGGTGTTGGCCCCGAGCCGGGGACAGCCCTGCTGGCGGCATCCGGCGTGGCTGCGATCGCGGGCGGTGACGGCCAGCGATACGTGACGTTGATGGCTGCGCTGGCGCTGTTGGTGGCGACCTTCTGCGTGGCCGCCTGGGCACTGAGGTTGGGGTACCTCGCCTCGATGCTGTCGAAGCCGGTGTTGGTCGGCTACATCACCGGTGTCGGCCTCACCTTGGTCAGTAGTCAGTTGGCCAGCCTCACCGGGGTGCCGATCGACGCCGACGACTTCCTCTCGCGCCTGTGGCAGTTCTTCACCCAGCTCGACCAGATCCACTGGCCCACGGCTGCGCTCGGCACGGCCTCGTTACTGCTGATGCTGGCAGTGAAGTGGCAGCTACCGACAGCGCCATCGGCGCTCATCGGCGTGGTGGCTGCCACCGCTGTGGCGGCGGCGCTGGCGCTCGACGAGCGTGGCATCAGGCTGGTGGGAGCGATTCCTCCCGGACTGCCGACACCCGGCTTCCCCGACGTGTCTCTCGGTGACGTGTCGGCGCTGCTGCCGGTGGCGGCAGGCATCGCCCTGGTCGGCTTCACCGACAACGTGCTGACGGCACGGGCGATCGCATCGCGCAAGGGGTACCGCATCGAGCCGAACCAGGAACTGCTGGCACTGGGCCTCACCAACCTCTCCGCCGGGCTGTCGCAGGGCTTCCCGGTGTCCTCTAGCGCAAGTCGTACTGCCGTGCCGGCCTCGTTGGGCTCACGCACCCAGCTGGTGTCGCTGGTGGCCGCGGCGTTCGTGGTCGCTTCCCTACTGCTCGCACGGTCCCTGCTCTCCGAAATCCCCCGCACCGCCCTGGCCGCAGTCATCTTGATGGCGGCATTCGCCATCATCGACGTGCCGGGCTTCATCTCGCTGTGGCGGGTCAGTCGGGCGGAGTGCGCGCTGGCCGTGGTCGCCGCCACGGGCGTGGTCGTCCTCGGGGTGCTGTACGGCATCGTCATCGCTGTCGCCCTGTCGATCGCGGTCGCGCTGGCGACCATCGCCCGGCCGCACGACGCGGTACTGGGCGACATGCCCGACATCGACGGGTGGGTGGACGTCGACGAGTATCCGTCGGCAGTCACATCCCCGGGCTTGGTGGTGTTCCGTTTCGATGCCCCACTGTTCTTCGTCAACGCCGAACGCTTCAGCGACCGAGTCCGCCAGGTACTTGCCGACAACCCGGGTGCCGAGGGCTGGTTCGTGATGGATTGCGAGGGCATTGGTGCGGTCGATACCTCGGCGATCGAGATGCTGGTCGAACTGTTCGACGGGCTACGCACTGAAGGCGTGCAGGTGATCGCTGTGGCGCGGGCCAACGAGCCGGTTCTTGGCAGGCTTCGACGCGCCGGTTTGTTGGAGCCCGCCGGTGCGGTGCGCTCGTACGCCACCATCAACGCCGCAGTGAAGGCGTACCACGATCGGCGCGTGTGAGCGGCGGCCCTAGAACCCCAGTCGAGCGCTGATCTCGGCAACGAGTGAGCCGATCGGCACTCGCACCTGGGCGGTGGTGTCGCGCTCGCGAATGGTGACGGCGCCGTCTTCGAGCGAGTCGAAGTCGATGGTGACGCACAAGGGCGTGCCGATCTCGTCCTGTCGGCGGTACCGCTTACCAATGGCCTGCG
>JANOYI010000256.1:0-5070 GCA_031428795.1 Ilumatobacteraceae bacterium
CAGCGCGAAGAACTCCGCTGCGAGCGCAATGAGTTCGTCGCGTTGCCGGGCCAGCTCGTCACCGATCGGCACAGCGAAAAAGCCGACTGCCCGGCATGCCGCATCGATGCGAGCGGCGGCGTCGGAGTCTGACGGATCAACGATCGGCAGCGACGTGAGCGGCAATGGCTTCATCGGTGGCCAGCGTAGGTGGCAGACTCGGCGACCGTGACCACTGTGCAGCTCGTCGTGGTGGCCATTGCCATCTTCGCCGCTGCCTTCACGCAGGTCATTGCTGGCTTCGGCTTCGGGCTGCTGGCCATGCCGATCATGACGCTTGCCCTACCCGTAGAGGAAGCGGTGGTCGTCAGCACGTTGCTGAGCATGGTGTCGACCACCTGGATGGGGTGGCATCTGCGGGCGGACATGGTGCGCGACCTCGCCAAACGACTGACTCTCGCCGCGTTCGTAGGGATGCCGCTCGGACTGTGGATTCTCAACGTCGTCAGCGATCGCTCGCTGCGGCTCGCGCTCGGTGTTTCAGTCCTTGTCGCCACGGCATTGCTCATTCGAAGAATCAACCTCGCGCACGTCGGCCCGCGAATGGACGTTGGCCTCGGCTTCGTGTCCGGCGTGTTGAACACCTCGCTGTCCACAAATGGGCCGCCGTTGGTGTTCGACCTGCAGGCGCGACAACTGAAGCCCAACCAGTTTCGAGCGACCATCGCTGCTGTATTCGCCTGTAGCAACATCGTCGCGCTCGCTCTGTTCATCGGTGGCGGCAAGGTCACCAATGATGGTCTGCATGCGGCGTTGGTCGCATTGCCTGCCTGGGCACTCGGTCAGGGCTTGGGTTGGCCGATTCGAAAGCATGTCGACGGTGAGCGATTCCGGGTGATGGTGCTCGTGCTGCTGTTCATCGCAGGCACGACGGCGATCGTGTTCGCCGTCGTTTGATTGACGTCGTTTGACTGACGTCGTTCGAGTGATCGGCGTGACAAGCTGCTGACTGTGACACCCGGTCCAGCGCAGCCCCGCAATGCAGTCGTCGTACTGCTCGATTCGCTCAATCGGCACATGCTGGGAAGCTATGGCGGCACCGAGTTCGCGACACCAAACCTCGACCGATTCACCGCGCAGCGCGCGACTAGATTTACGCAACACGTGACCGGGTCGCTGCCGTGTATGCCGGCGCGCCACGACATTCTGTGCGGCTCGCTCGACTTTCTCTGGCGGCCATGGGGCTCGATCGAGCTGTGGGAACAGCCCATCACCGCTGACCTTCGCCACCACGGCGTCACCACGATGCTGGTCACCGATCACCCGCACCTGTTCGAAACCGGTGGCGAGAACTACCACACGGACTTCGGTGGTTGGGACTACGTGCGAGGCCACGAGGGTGACCCATGGAAGACCTGGCTAGACCCTTCGTGGCTGGGTGTGCCTGCACCGCCGGCAGCGAAGGGCGACTGGTTTCTGAAGCGCCGCTTCGGCGAGCGAGCACCCGATATCGACCGGGCCTACGACACCACCCGCACGCACTTCCGCGCGGAGACCGATTACCCAGGCCCGCGCACGATGACCGCTGCGGCCGATTGGTTGCAGGGCGCTGCGCACTCGGGCACCGACGGTCGCTGGATGCTGTTCGTCGACGAGTTCGACCCGCACGAGCCGTTCGACACGCCAGCGCCGTGGCAGGGCATGTACGAGGCCAACCCATGGGAAGGCGAGCGGCTGATCTGGCCGCCGTACATCGTCGGCGGTCGCACCGGCGGGCACCTGACCGAGGCCGAAGCGCACCACATCCGGGCCAACTACGGCAGCAAACTGACCATGATCGACCACTGGTTCGGCCGCATTCTCGACCAGTTCGACCAGCACCAACTCTGGGACGACACCGCCCTCATCGTGTGCACCGACCACGGCCACTATCTCGGCGAGGAACGTACGGTCCATGCTGTTCAAGGACAAGGTGGACAGACTCACGACCTGTGGGGCAAGCCGATGGTGCCGCAGTTCGAGACTCTCGGGCACATCCCACTGATGATTCACTGGCCGGGCGTTCAAGGCGGGGGAGTGTGCGACGCGCTGACCACCGCCGTCGATCTCCACGCGACGTTGGCCGAAGTGTTCGACGTTTCCCCTCAGCACCTCACGCACGGTCACTCGCTGGCACCGTTGCTGCGCGGTGAAACGTTGTCCATCCGTGACTACGCCGTCGGCGGGGTTTTCGGCAACTGGGTACAGGTCACCGACGGGCGGTTGAAGTACGCCCGCGCTCCCGAGGGCAGCAACTTTCCGCTCTCGATGTGGAGCAATCGTTGGAGCACAATGCCGGTGCATGTGAAGGGCATCGTCGAGCTGCCCAAGCCCGATGAGCGCGCATGGTTGGACCGAATGCCGGGCAGTGAGATTCCCGTCATCCGTCAGCCGTTCGGTGCCGGCGACGCGCTGCCGTATTGGGTGGGCGGCGGGGCCAATGTCGGCCAGCATCACCTCTACGACATCTCTGTCGACCCCGACGAGCGCGAGAACCGAGTGGGCGAAGCGGCGGAGGGCACGATGCAGGAGTTGCTTCGTGCGGCGCTCAACGACCTTGAAGCGCCACCCGAGCAGCTCGAGCGCCTCGGCCTGTACACGCGAGATCCGAGGGGGTACTCGCACCCCGGGGTGCAAGTACCCACTCGGATGGCGGGCTGGCACTCGCAGTGGCGGGCTGGCACTCGCAGTGGCGGACTGGCACTCGCACTGGCGGACCGAGGTCAGCGGCTGAACATCGCTAGCCATTGGTCCTTGTTGGACGGGCTGTAGACGTAGTTGCTCTCGCGGATTGCGTCGATCGTGGCGCTGGACGGTGCCGAGTAGCGGTGGCCGGGATACACGACCGTGCCCTGCGGCATGGCGGCCAGCGTCTGCAGGCTGTCGTACATCGCTGCCGGGTCGCTGCCCGGAAAATCGGTGCGGCCGCAGCCTTCGAGAAACAGGGTGTCGCCGCTGATCAACCGTCCATCAACGTGGAAGCACTGGCTGCCGGGCGTGTGGCCGGGTGTATGGACCAGCGTGATCGCTACGTCGCCAACCTGAACCACGTCGCCCCCGTCGTGCTGCACGAGCTGGTCGGCCGTGAGGCCACTGGTGCGCATCACCCATGGCGTCTCGTCGCGCTGCACGTGCACTGGACAACTACAACGCTCAAGAAGCGTCGCTACGCCCTCGACATGATGACCGCCGAGCGAACCGCCGATGTGGTCGGGGTGAAAATGTGTGGCCAACACGCCGGTCACCTTCATGCCGTCGGCCTCGACAATGTCGAGTAGCTCGTTGACCGCGTAGGCCGGATCGATGAGCACGCACTCGCCGGTGCCGCGGTCGCCCACTGCGTAGACGAAGTTGACCATCTGTTGTGCGACGGGATCGTTGGCAGCGAAGTCGCGACCCGAGAGCAGCTGGCGGAAGTAGAAGCGGTCCGAACTCATTGGGCCACGTTACGCGCCGGGTGGTCGGTAGCGCAGTAGCGGCATCACCAGAGCGGCAAATCGTTCGCACTCGGCAAGATGCGGGTAGCCGGAGAGGATGAACGTGTCGATACCGAGTGCCTGGTACCCGCGGATCTTTCCTGCCACCTGCTCCGGGTCGCCGACTATCGCCGCGCCACAGCCGCTGCGGGCGCGACCGATGCCGGTCCACAGGTGCGGCTCGACGAAGCCTTCGAGGTCGGCGTCGTCGCGCAACGACGCCTGCGCCCGCACTCCAACTGACTGGCTGTCCAGCGACTTCGCACGGATTGCCTCGCCCACCTCCGGGTCGAGTGCGGCGACCAAATGCTGCGCTGCTGCTCGGGCCGACGCTTCCGTTTCACGCACGACAACGTGAACTCGGTACCCGAAGCGCAGCGTTCGGCCGTAGAGCTCAGCTCGCTGGCGCATGTCGGAAATCACCGAGGCAACGCCATCCATCGTGTCGGGCCACATCAGGTACACATCGGCGGCCGCTGCCGCTACCTCTCGTGCCTCGTCGGACAGGCCACCGAAGTACAGGGGTGGTGCGTGGCCGCTGACAGTACGCGCACGCGGAGGGGCAACAGAGGTGCTGATGAAATCTCCCGAGGCGTCAAGCGGCTCGCCATCGAGCAGCGTGCGCAGAGCGTGCATGTTCTCGAGGGTGCGCCGGTAGCGGGGAGCCGACGCCAATGATTCACCGGGCAGATCCGAGGAGATGATGTTGACCACGAGTCGTCCGTCGAGCAGCTGGTCGAGCGTGGCCAATTGGCGAGCGAGCTGAGGTGCCCACACCTCGCCCATTCGCACTGCCACGATGGGTCGGATGCGCTGCGTCGTTCGCGCAATCGCAGCAGTGAACGCAACGGTGTCGATGCCCAACGAGTAGCCCGAGGGCATCAGGATGGAGTCGAAGCCTGCCCGGTCGGCTGCGTGGACAATGGCGGCGCAATGCTCGTAGCTGCTGGCCAGCTCCGGGGCAGGTACGCCCAGCTGCTCGTAGTCGTCATCGCACAGGGCTGCGAACCAGGCGAGCTCGAGTTGGTCGTTCATGGATGTGGCTCGCGGGGCATTGCCGTACGCTAGCGACGATGTCCGCCAGCCTCCGCTACGGCGTGATCGGTACCGGCATGATGGGCGTGGAGCACATCAACAACCTGCTCCACCTGCCCGGCGCCACCGTCACCGCCATCTCCGACCCCAACGCGAAGAGTCGCGACTGGGCGCAGTTGGCTGTCGGCCTCGATGTGCCGCTGCAGCGATTCGAGAGCCACCACGAGTTACTTGCATCGGGGCTTTGCGATGTGGTTGTCATCGCCTCTCCGAATCACACTCATCGCGAGGTGCTGCTCGACGTGCTGCGCACTCCCCATCACGTGCTCGTCGAGAAACCCCTGTGCACCACAGTTGCCGACTGTCACGACGCCATCGATGTCGCAGCCGCTGAAGCCGTGCGCTGGCCGCAGCGGGTGGTCTGGATGGGTCTCGAGTATCGCTATATGCCGCCGACACAGGCTGTTGTCGACGAGGTACGCAGCGGCACAGTGGGAACGCTTCGGATGGTTGCCATTCGCGAGCATCGCTTCCCCTTTCT
>JANOYI010000257.1:0-21787 GCA_031428795.1 Ilumatobacteraceae bacterium
GTCCACTACACGCGGCACATAGTCGGTGGCTGAGGCTTGGAAGTCGAGAGCGCCGATCCGATCCGAGCCCGACTCCAACAGGTACGTGAGGTCACCCAGCTCGGCGGTCACTTGGTTGAGGCGGTAATTGACGAGCCGCCGGCCCCACGAGTCGGGCATCGCGTCTTGGATACACAGTGGCACCCCCCTTGTCTGCCCGCTGGCCGGGTACTGATAGCCGCGTCGGAGGGGTAGCTCAGCGTCGTAGATCGACACCGCCCCAGGGCGGTCGAGATACGACGTCGCGTACGCGAACCCGATTCGCTCGTCAACGGTGTCGAGGCGGCCAGCCACCACCGGGTCCGACGCCCCGGGCAACCAGATCCAAACGAACGCTGCCGTAGGTTCAGAAGTCATCGTCGGGCTCGACTTTGCTGAGGCGAGCTGCCTTGGGTAGCAGCTTCAGCTCTGCAGCCAGCCGATCGTGCCGTCGCGTCCGAACGAGCGGATCTGCGTCGAACAACGGAACACCGACCAACACCGCGGCCTCAAGGAACGTCCCGACGGCCACCTTGGGGTCGGCGCGCTCAATATTGATGATGGTGGGATGGGAGACCCCGACCCGACGAGCGAGCTCCTCAATTGACCAATGGCGGCGAAGCCTTTGGACCTTGATCGACGCGGCGAGCAACTGCAGTGCCTCCGTGGTAATCGGGGAAATCGTCGCAACAGCCATACTAAACTATACCTTAGCGGACGACTGTTACACTAATCCACACTTTAGTGTTGACGCGCGTCGAGCAGGCGCTCGATGAAATCACGCGACCTACTTCTCCACGAGGACAAGGCATTGACCGCGGACAACGCATGGTCCAATTGCATGGCCACACATGGCTACCAGTACGACAGCTGGGTAGATGCACCAGCCAAATTTTTACTTCCGGACAGCGAAGTGTCGACACGAGAAATCGAGCAAGCAACGGTCGACGCCCAGTGTCGTGAAACGAACGGTTTCGAGCGACTGCTCTTCGACGCTGAGTCAGTCATCCAAGACAGGTTGATCGCCGACTCGCCGCTGGTACAAGGATTCCAACAGCGAATCCGAGACGCAGTCGAGCGAGCCAAAAGCTACAACTCTCCGGCCTAAACGGCGGTGACGAGCCCGGTCGGACGACTGACCCCGAAACGCGATGTTCAAATTGAGCCGTCAGGGAGTTCGACAGTCGATGTCGTCGCGTCGATCCGGGTCGGGAACGAATCGAACCAGCCCCGTTGGCCCAGCAGCACAGCAAACGGCAAACGCCATCGGCTGCGCGCTCCAAGGTCGAGGCTCCACGACACGGCATGGGTGTGATCGTCCGGCGAGCTGAGCCGCAGGCGAACACGAAAGACCTGTGTCCGCTCGAACCCTCCGCCCACGCTCAGGGGGATCTCGTACAGCGGGTCGTCGGCCTCGATATCGACGCCGAGAAACGCAAACAGGTCGGCGCTCGCCACCGAGATCGGCGAGCCGGAATCCAACACGCCGAGCAGCGCCGGAAGTTCATCGGCCACGATCAACGGCACCACTGGCCGCAAGATTGGCGAGCCATCGACGTGGACCGGCTCCCCAAGATCTTGGTGCCGGTACACCCACGTGTCACCCATTCGACGATGGTCGGTCAGCTCAGCCCGACGAACAACGGATCGTCTGCACCCGGAACACGCTGCACGGTGTTGGCGCGCAGACCAACCGCCTCAAGACGCTCGAGCAGCGAGCCAAGCTCCTCGGAGTCCGCGACCACGTTCCCAGTGTCGTCCAGTGCCACCCAACGGCCCCGGAAAAGTTCAACGAGCTCAGCCCTCACTCCGTGAACAGTACCAGCGCTCCGCCTCCGCAGAGCGACGGCGTTCAATCACACGCCACGCTGTCGAATGCCCCGTTGTCGGGACCTATTTCAGGCCCAGCCAAATTGCCGGCCAAATTTCCTGCTGTGACCATTCTGTGACCAATCAGCAGATTTCGCCGGCCAAATGAGCTACTGACCTGCTGGTTGTTGGCGGAGGTGGACGGGAATCGAACCCGCCGGACGAGGATCGCTCGTCCCAACCGCTTTGAAGGCGGCGGAGCCCACCAGGTACCCGGACACCTCCGCCGTAGAACTTACCCCTCGATGTCGCGATCGCGAGCATGCAGTGCTGACAACACCGCACGCGCGGCGACCGAGCCCCACCTGGACCGCGGGCCGCCGTACTGCCCATCGTCCGTCATCGCGCCCTGGGGGCACAACACGACGATGGCATCGGTCGGTGTACCCGTACCGCTGCGGCCCGTTTCGGCAAAGTACTGGGCCTTCGCTTCCGTCGCGGTCATCACCATGTTGACCAGCGCCCCATGCGACATCGGGACGGGCAGCTCCACGACGATGTTGATCGTCCCCGGTCGCGAAGCGTCGGCATCGGTAGCGGCGTCGACTGGCATCGCCGCCCAGCCCACCTGGCTGATGCCCGCCGTGGCCATCACCAGAACGCCTTCGTCGCTTCCCCACCGTGCATTGACACTGACGTCGACCGCCGTGAGCAAGCATGCGCCGTCGCCTGTGAGATGAAGTTCCTCGGCGATCGATCGCGCGTGCGCGACCGGATCGGGAAGTCGATAGTCCACGGCAACCGTTGCGTTGATCACCCAGTTCAGTTCCACCAGCCCACCGCCGACGATGGCCGATGAACACGCCAACCGTGGCGCATCGAAGGCCTTCCACAGGACGCGCGACGCGCGACCAGAACCATCATCTGAATACGGCGACACCATCCACCCGAGTGGTCGCGAGTTGGTCATCGACGACTCCAACGCATCACACCGATCGCAGCCGCAGTGCCCGCGAGCAGCATCGTGGTGTGTCTTCGGAGGGCCACCGCGGCTCGGATGTCGGCAGCCATCGGAGCGCGGCCATCACCTAACGTGCCGCGGTCTTCCGTCTCGTCGCCGTAGCGATTCACTCCGCCCAACTTCACGCCAAGCGCCGCCGCATACGCAGCCTCGATCACTCCTCCATTCGGCGACGGGTGTCGATGGGCGTCTCGTCGAATCGTCTCGGCGACCAATTTTGCAGCCCCAGGCCGACACGCTGCGACCGCCGCCGCTGCGAGCCGCGCTGGCGCGAAGTTCAGCACATCGTCCAGACGGGCGCTGGCCCAGCCGAAATGCTCGTAGCGTTCGCTGTGATGGCCGATCATCGCGTCGAGTGTGTTCGAGGCTCGATGGGCAAGCACGGCTGGTGCCCCGCCGATGAGGCCCCACATGATGGACGACACGACAGCGTCGACGCTGTTCTCGGCAACCGACTCGATGACCGCTCGGGCAATCTCTGACTCGTCGAGGTCGTCAGGCGTGCGCCCGGCCAGCGCGCACAACGCCTCTCGTGCAGCGGGCAGGTCACCCACATCGAGGTGGTCGGCGATGCCCAGCGCCTCGCCGTCCAACATTCGACCAGCGGACGCGAGAGCGGTCGCGGCGGCGGTGGCGAGGAAAGGGCCCAGCAACCGTCGCGCACCGAACCCGATTGCGACTGCCGCACCGACACCCACGGCGAGATGCACCACGCCGGCCGCACGTGTGGCTCGGTATGTGCGGCGCTCGACGGCAATCATCGCCGAACCGAACTTGGCGACCGGATGCCAGGCGAGCGGCGGCTCGCCCACGGCAGCGTCGATGGCCACTCCGGTGGCAGCGCCCAGCCCGCTCACTGCGCACCGACGGCTGCGAACGCCGTCATCACACGTTCGAAGTCCGCGGGCCGTGGGATCGCGACTCGCGCGAGACCGGGCAGACCGAAGCTGGTGCAATCGCGAACGACCACCAGGTGTGTCAGCAACGCATCGCGCAGGTACGGCTGCTCGACCAACACCCAGTTCGCCTCCGTGTCGCGCACCACGAAACCGAGAGCGCGAAGGGAGACGACGAACTCCGTCCGCAGGCGCGCAACCGCTGCCGCCCAGCCGGCCAAGTCGGTCTGGGCGAGCATCTCGGGGACGACTGCTAGCGCCAACCCGTTCACCGACCATCGCGGCTGATCCTCGGCAACCGCCAGCGCAGCCTCCAGCGACGGAGCGACCAGGTAACCGAGCCTCAGGCCGGGGCACGACCAGAGCTTGGTCATCGAACCCAGTCTCCACGCGTCGGCGTCGCCTCGGCTCCAACGACCTGTCGCCAACGGATAGAACGCCTCGTCCCACACTGCCGAGGTCTCGTCGGCCGCGGCCAGATTGCCGAGCGGATTCGACGGGTTCGACCGCCATCGGCCCGCACCCCTGGCGACCTCCGTGAGGTGTCGGCGGTACAGCGAGAACTCTGGCTCCACGATCTCGCCGCGACCGAGGTGACGCGCCACCAATGCAATCGCCTCTGACCCTCCGTTGGTCAGCAGTAGCAGGCGCGGGTCGATGTTCATCGCCTCGGCCAACGCCTGAACGGCGACTGCTGGGTCCGGGTAACGAGTCAACGCTGGCAAATGTCGGGCCAACAACGCAGCGTCGGGGGCGAACACCGGGTTCATGCTCGCCGACAACTCGATCAGGTCGTCGACGTGCAACCCCATCGCAGCGGCCACTGCCAACGCATCGCCCCCATGAGATTCGCCAGCCATTCTCGCCACCGTACCCAACCAAACCCGCCCGCACCGCGTTCACAATCGCACGTGTCCCACGCTGACCTCGGTGTGATCCGGTAGCGCCGCGACACGTGCGATTGTGCACGACGGGGGTGGATACGCTGCGGCCATGAAGCGCCTGATTCTCCTTGTAGCCATCATCGCCATGGTCGTCGTTGCCGCAAAGAAAATGCAGTCGTCCTGAGCGTTTCGCTGCTCTGCTCGCAGGCGGCGCTTGAGCAATTCGGCGGATCGTGGCGCACCGCCGCCCCAGACCTGGAATATGTGGTTCTTCCCGAGGAGGGCCGCCTCAGCGACGACGAGATCGCCCGCATCGACATTGCGGTCTTCAGCCACGATTTCTGGATGAACGGCCGCGGCGCGGCCTTTTTCAAGGTGCTACTGAGTGCACCGAACGTGAGATGGCTGCATCAGTTTTCTGCAGGCATCGACAACCCGATCTTTGCGGAAGTGCTTCGCCGCGGCACCCGCCTGACACACTCCGCCGGCTCGTCGGCCACGCCGATCGCACACACAGTCATCATGCACATGCTCGCCCTCTGCCGCGATGCGCGACCGTTGGCGATCGCACAGTCCGAGCGCGTATGGGCTGACCGCGAAGTCACCGACGTCGAAGGCCGCACGATGGGGATCATCGGCCTCGGCAGTATCGGTGCCGAGGTCGCTCGGTTGGCGCAGCAGTTCGGCATGCGCGTAATCGGAATGCGCCGCAGCCCGCGCGGCGACGAGCCGTGTGAGACCTGGCCGACATCACGCCTGCACGAGTTGCTGCCACTCGTTGACAACCTAGTACTCACTGCCCCTCTCACGGATCAGACGCGCGACATCATCGGTGCGACCGAACTGGCGATGCTGCCTCGGGGCGCTCACATCATCAACGTCGGCCGCGGTCAACTGATCGACGAACCGGCGCTGATCGACGCCTTGAAGTCCGGCCAGATCGGTGGTGCCGCGCTCGACGTGTTCGTCGTCGAGCCGCTACCGACCGAGAGCCCGTTGTGGGACATGCCGAATGTGATCGTCACCCCGCACAGCGCCGGCGGCACGCCGCTCGCAACCCAGCGCGCAGCCGACATGTTCACAGAGAACCTCGGCCGCTTCCTGCGCAACGAACCGCTGATCAACGAAGTGACCTGAACGCGCTACCGCTGCAGGTTGGCGGCGATTTTTGGGATGTGGCGGGCGATCACTTCCCAGACCAGGTCGTAGTCGATCATGTCGTAGTCGTGCACGAGCCGGTTACGCATTCCGACCATCGAGCGCCACGGCACATCGGGATAGTCCGCTCGACGCTCGTCGGGCACCCGGTTGGCCGCTTCGCCGACTCGAGTGATGATGGCGAGCGCTGCGAGCTCCAGCATGTGGTCCGAATCAAATGCGGCGCGCCCCCGTTTACTGAGCTCCGCTGCCTCGGCAAGAAAGCGGCGAAGGTCGGCAATCGGGTCAGACTTCACAGCTCAATTGCATCCAGCAACACATCCGAATGTCGGTCGCTGAGACCAGCCTCGCTCACTACGTCGACGCTGACGCCGAGAAGCGATTCCAACGCATCCGCCAGCTCGACGAGATCGAACAGGCTCGCTCCGGCGCGGAAGTGCACGAGGAGGTCGATGTCGCTCGCCGCAGTGTCGTCGCCTCTGGCAGCAGATCCAAAGAGCCTGGCTCGGTCTGCATTGTGGCGCGCGACCACTTCCTTGATCTCCGCTCGCCGTGCGACAACGAGCGCCGACGGCCGAAAGCCTTCCGCCATGAGAATCCGAGCCACCACTTCATCAGTGGGCGTCTTGCTGCCGACCTCATAGGCCGACAGTGCCGACTGAGCAGTCCCAGCCCTTCGCGCTGCCTCGGCTTGACTCAACCCGGACAGTTGCCGCGACGACCTCAGGAGCAGCGGAGTGTGCATATCTATGCACAGTAGATGGCGGCGACACGACCGTCAATGAGCTTCTCGGACAGCAAGATCGAAACGTCGGAGGATTTGTCCACGACGTCGATATGGTCGAAATTGTTCGACTTCCCCCAGTCGCAGTTCCTCTCACCAGAGGTCTTCAGATATGCGGGGATACCCATGTTTCTTTGCTGGTCCGCGAAGGGCGGCAGCGGCACCACCGTGGTGGCCGCCGCACTCGCTCTCGTCCTTTCTCAACGCCATCCGGCTTTGCTCCTCGACCTCGGTGGCGATTCGCCTGCCGCCCTTGGCATCGCTGAACCGCATGGTCCTGGCGTTGCCGAATGGTTCGTCTCGCCCACGGCTGACGTCGCAGCGCTCAGTCGACTTGCGGTCGACGCGACCGACGCGCTGCAACTGATCCCACGCGGCGCCGTCGCGCTGCCACCGCCGGGTGATGCGCAGTGGGCTCGCCTGGTCGCCGCCCTCGCCGCGCACGGCACCACCGTCGTCATCGACTCTGGAAGCGGCGCACCGCCAGCTGCGCTTCTCGGCGCCGCAACGCACAGCCTGCTAGTCACCCGACCGTGCTACCTCGCGCTTCGGCGAGCAGTCGCAACTGGGCTGCACCCAACTGGCATCGTCTTGATCGACGAGCCGGGCCGAGCGCTCACTGCCCGCGATGTGGAACGGTCGCTCAACGCGCCCGTCGTTGCGGAGCTGCAGTACGACCCCGCTGTCGCACGGGCTGTCGACGCCGGCTTACTGGCCTCCCGACTGCCACGTTCCCTCGCGCACTCACTGAAGGGCGCAGCATGATCGACCTCGTCGCGGAGCAGTCTCCGCTGGGTGGTTTGGAGAGGTGGCTGCACGACCCCACGATCACCGAACTGATGGTCAACGGTGGCAGCGAGGTATGGATCGAACGCGCGGGTCGGTTGGAGCACGTGGGCTCAATCCGGCCCACCACTCTGCTCGGCGCCATCGAACACATCCTCGCTCCACTGGGCCGGCGGTTGGACAGAACGCATCCAACGGTAGATGCCCGTCTGGCCGACGGGTCGCGCCTGTGCGCCGTCGTCGAACCGGTCGCAGTAGACGGGCCGTGTCTCTCCATCCGGCGTTTCAGCGCTCGCCCGATTCCACTCGACGCGTTCGCCGCACCGCCAGTTGCCGAGCTGCTCCGTGAACTGGTGCACCAACGATGCAACGTGCTGGTCAGTGGAGCCACATCCTCCGGCAAGACGACGCTGCTCAATGCGCTCGCCAGCGAAGTCGAGCCTGCTGCTCGTCTCATCACGTTGGAGGACGTCGCCGAGCTGCGGTTGCCGCACCCCCACGTTGTGAGGCTGGAAACTCGGGAGGCAACACCCGACGGAGTTGGCGAGGTCACGCTCGCTCATCTCCTCCGCACGGCGCTGCGCATGCGGCCCGACCGACTGGTGGTCGGCGAGATTCGCGGCAGCGAGGCCGTGCATCTGCTCCAAGCGTTGAATACCGGGCACGACGGCTCACTGGCCACCGTCCACGCCAACAGCGCGCTCGACGCCCTCGAACGACTGGCCTCGCTGGTGTTGCACGAGGTTGGCAACTGGCCGCTACCGGCCGTCAACCAGCATGTCGGGCGGGCCATCGACGTCGTCGTGCACGTGGAGCGCGGCACCGATGGAGCTCGACGTGTCGCCGAGGTAGCCGAAGTCGTCAGCGGAGCCGCATTGTCGGTTCGCCCGCTCACGCGTGGCGACGCGGTCGTTGACGCGGTCGGCCGGGGTCGTCGATGATCGCGCTGGCCGCCGTGGCGCTGCTGCTCGCCGTAGCCGTCTGGGTACGGCCGCAGCCTGGAGCGAGAGACGGACGATCAATCGTGCGGGTCGGTCGTCGTCGCAGGCGGACGGCCGCACCGCCGACCGCCGACGAGTGGGCAGCGCTGCTGGATGTGATGTCGTCCGAAGTGCGAACAGGTAGTTCATTGGCGGCGGCGGTCAGCCATGGGGTCGCCAGGCGTCAGCCCCACGGACGGGTCGTGACTCCCACAGCGACACTCGCCACTATCGATGCGGCTGGTTCAACACCGGATGCTGACGAGGCGGTCGTGCTGCGGGCACTCCGGGCCGCACACACGCTTGGTGGGCCAATTGCGGCGACGCTGGACGCTGCCTCAGCACTGCTTCGCGAACGGGCCGTCATCCGCGGTGAGGCACTGGCATACAGCGCTCAGGCGCGGCTGAGCGCTCGGGTACTGACAGGAGTTCCACTCGTCTTTGCCGGGTGGAGTGCCGTGTCCAGCCGCACATTCCGCGCCGCAGTCCTCAGCCCGATCGGAATGGCGAGCGCAGTCCTCGGCGCCGCGTGCAACCTTCTCGGCTGGTGGTGGATGCGTCGCATCGTCGCGAAGGCCGTTGCGTGATCACCGGTCTGTGCGCGGCGACCGCATTCCTCATCGCGGCGCTGGCGCTGCGACCCCGGCTGCACCGGACGTTCGAGCGGCCCGACAGCGCGCGCCCACCGGGTCGGGTCTGGCTGCCAGGTCGTGCTGCGCGACGAGGGAAGCGGGCGGCTGAGCGCTCCTACCCGGACGCGATCGACATGATCGTGCTCGCGGTCCGTGCGGGCTACCTGCCCGCGGCGGCAATCTGTGAAGCGGCGCCATACCTTGCGCCCGCAATTCGTCCCGCGTTCGTTGCCGTGGCCGCACGCACGAGAGCGGGTGAACGATTCGCCGACGCCCTCGCCGCGCTACCGACGGCACTCGGTCCCATCGCCTCACCTCTCGCCGACTCATTCGCCGCCGCCGACCGATACGGCCAACCAATTACTCCCGTGCTCGAACGTCTCGCAACCGAGGCTCGTCAGCATCGTCGCCGGCAGGCGGACACTCTCGCCCGCCAGCTTCCCGTGCGCATGTCGGTGCCGCTGGTGCTGTGCACGCTCCCGGCATTCGTCTTCCTCGCCGTAGTCCCCTTGCTGCTCGCAGCCCTCTCGTCACTGCATCAGTGACCGCACCACTTTCTGACGACGACCCCCGGAGGTTGCAAATGAACGCATTGTCGGCACGCATTCACGCCTGGATTCTTTGGCAAGAGGAAGACGGCCAGGCCACCACGGAATACGCCCTTGTACTTCTTGGAGCGGCACTGGTTGCCTTGCTCGTCGTAGGTTGGGCAACCACTGGCGGCGGCGCAGGAAAGATTGGCCGGCTGTTCGACCGAGTCATCGATTCGGTCATCGACAAGTTGTGACCAGGCGCCGTCGCGACCCGGGGCAGGCGACCGTCGAGCTTGCACTGGCACTGCCTTTGGTCTGTCTGCTGATCTTCGGAATTGTGCAGGTGGCAGTGCTCGGTCGCGACCAGTTGGCGGTGCAGTTGGCGGCACGCGAAGCAGCGCGTGCCGCCGCTGCATCGGCAGACCCGAATGCCGCTGGGCGCGCCGCTGCTCTGAGGGCTGTTGCGCTACGGCCGCTCACCATCGACATCAGCGAAAGCGCAGGCACCGTCACTGCGACCGTGCGCTACACCGATGACACCAGCGTGCCGCTGATCGGGGCGTTGCTGCCCGATGTCGTCCTCTCGGCCTCGGTCACAATGGCCATCGAGCCACCACCTCCATAGGCACCGTCAGGTGCTGGGAACTCTGCGGCCGCCATTCGAGTCCACGATTCAAAAATCGATATCGCTGTCCGCTGGCACCCGACGGGCCGGGTCGAAACCAAGGAGGCAAACGCGGCCCCTTCCACTTCCGACCGGCTTGCTGGGATGTTTGTCGGCGGACTCGGCTGGGAACAACGCTGGTCATGACACCGAACTGGCGCCCGATGCTGATCGAGACAGCGGTGCCCTTCGTCGGATCTCGATAGTCCATGCGAGACGTGGCAAGAGTTCTGCAACAAGTCCACCTCCGCTACGGCACCGACGCTGAGCCCGGAATTCGTCGGCTGGGAACCTCCAAGTTCCGCTACCGGTCGGAAGAAACTGGACGACCGCCCGCGGCGGCAGACCTCGAACGAATACGACAACTTGCAGTTCCGCCGGCTTGGACCGACGTGTGGATCGCCGCGGATTCGCACAGTCACCTGCAAGCGACAGGACGCGACCAGCGCGGGAGAAAGCAGTACCGCTATCACGCTGTGTTTGCCGACGGCACCGCAGCACTCAAGTTCGGCGAGCTGATCCATTTCGGTCTTGCACTCGGCTCGCTCCGGCGCAGAGTACAGCGCGACCTCTCTGCCAACGACCTCACCCACGACTGCATCGTTGCGGTCGTGGTCCGCCTGCTTGACGTCACTTCGTTGCGCGTCGGCAACGAGAGCTACGCCAGGGAAAACAAAACGTTCGGGCTCACCACGCTGCGATCACGACACGTGGCAATCCGAGGCACACGGGTCAACTTCGGTTTCGTCGGCAAGTCTCAACACCGCTTCGACCTCGAGGTGGCCAGCCCCGTGATGGCGCGACTGGTGCGCAAGTGCCAGGACCTTCCTGGCCAAATGTTGTTCCAATACCGAACCGAAGATGGTGCGTTACGGCCCGTCACTTCCCAAGATGTCAACGAGTACCTGGCCGACCATTGCGGGTCGGTGGCGACTGCCAAGACATTCCGCACGTGGAACGCATCGTTGGCTGCAGGACACGCCTTGTCCGCCGCGAGCGGAATCGGTCCCTCGAGTCCAACCACACTGAACCAGGTCATCGATACGGTTGCCGACGAACTGGGCAATACCCGCGCCGTGTGCCGCCGAAGCTATGTACACCCCGCGTTGGTGACCGCCTACATGGACGGCTCATTCCAGAAGAAGTGGGAAGCAGCCCCGCCTGCCCGACCGAGCGGTCTCAGCGCTGACGAGCGACGGTTGTTGCGCCTTCTCCGTCGCAGTTCCTCGACATCGGCTTGAATTCGTGCAGTGCATGGAAGGGGACCACCACTCGGCCAGGCTGGCCTGGCCGGCCGCTAGCCTCGGCGGGCCATGGAACTTGTCTGCTCGCTCGGATTGATCGGTACCACGCCGGTGCTGCAGGTCAGCGGCGAGATCGACCTGGCCACGCTGCCCTACTTTCGTGATCAGTTGCTGCGCGCCATCACGCTGCACGACGGCGCAACGTTGTTCGTCGACCTTGATGGCGTGACCGTGCTTGACGACACGGGCCTGGGCATCTTGCTGGGCACCGCCGGCCGCGCACGCGAGCAAGGAGGCGACGTGGTGGTCGTCAGCAACAACGAACGGCTCCGCACACGGTTCGAACTGACCCGCCTGAACCTGGCGTTGGACGTTCGCAAAAAGACCTCCTGAAAACCGCGAGGACGACGCCGCTTCAGTTCGCGAGTCAGTGCTTTTCAGGAGGCTTGGGCTTGCGAACGCCGCGCTTGTCCATCGCCTTTTCCTGCGCCCGCTGCTCGGCTTCCAGCGCGGCTTCCTCGGCAACCAACCGTTTCATACTGTCCAGCCGCTTCGGATCCAACTGGCCTGCGGCAACGGCAGCGCTCACTGCGCAGTCCGGCTCGTCGTCGTGCTTGCAGTCACGAAAGCGACAGTGATCCATCAAATCGAACACGTCGGCAAACGCATTCTCGATGCCACGACCACTACTCCACAGGCTGACGGCTCGCACGCCGGGCGTGTCGACCAGCCAACCGCCCTCCACCAGTCGAATCAGCTCGGAAGCAGTCGTTGTGTGCCGACCGCGCTGGTCGCCCTCGCGCACTTCGGCTGTCACCATTCGTCCGTGTCCGACGAGCGCGTTCACCAACGTGCTTTTCCCCACACCGCTGGCACCAAGGAGTGCGATAGTCGAGTTGTTGGCTGCGTAGCCGCGCAACAACTCGACGCCATCACCGGTGATTCCGCTCGCCACACGAATGTCGACACCGGGTGCCACCTCGCGCATCGTTGCAATCGTTGGTTCGGGATCGTCAACCAGGTCGGTCTTCGTCAGTACGAGCACCGGGCGCGCACCGCTGTCCCAAGCCAACACCAACTCACGCTCCAGCCGGCGCGGGTTTGGCGGCGAGGTGAGCCCGTGTAACAGCATCACCACGTCGATGTTGGCGGCGATGGTGTGAGCCTCCGCACGGTTGCCCTCGAACGATGCGCGGCGCACGAACGCGCTGTGCCGATCGAGCACTTGCTCCACCCGTTCCTCGTCGTCGCCGAACACCACGAAATCGCCCACCGCGACATCGGCTCCGATGTTGCGAATCCGCACTAACGGCTGGTCGAGCGACACCAGCACACTGCTCCAACCACGGTCGAGACGGCTGACGCGACCGGTCGTCGCCGGTGCTCCGAGATGACGCCAATGCGCCAACGACTCGGGTGTCCAGCCGAGGCGGATGTCACATGGCTCGTCGATAATGACCACGGTAGCGTCGGTCGCGAGCGGCTCGGTTCCGGTTCTGGCGGCTCGGAAGGACTCCATGCTCGTTCGCCTCGCGCGTTTCAGCTTCCGCAAGCGGTGGCTGATGGTCTTTGGCATCTGGCTGCCGTTGCTGATTGGCCTCAACGTCGTCGGCGGTGCAGTGGGCACCGACTACCGGACCGACTTCAACCAGCCCGACAGTGAGTCGAAGTTGGTGCAGGAGGCGTTCGAAAACGTCGGCAGCACCGAGGACGCTGGCTTCCCCGCACAGATCGTCTTCACGGCAACTCAGGGCAACAACGACCCCGAAGTGCAAGCCGCGATGGAGGCATTGTTCCTCGAGGTCGAGGCGGTCGAGAACGTCAAGCTGGTCAGCCCATTCTCCGAAGAAGGCGCCCGACAAAACAGCCCGACAGGTTCCCCCACCAACTCGCTCGGCGCCGACGTCTCGTTCGCCCAGCTGACGGTTTCGCGACTGGATCAAGCCGCAACACAAGCGATCGGCAAGGAGATCATTGCCCTCGGCGAGAAGGTCAATGTGCCCGGCCTGCGCATCGAGTACGGCGGTCAGGTATTCGCTGCGTTCGAGTTCCCGGCAAGCGAGATCCTCGGCATTCTCGCCGCAGTCATCGTGCTGCTCATCGCCTTCGGTTCGGTCGTTGCAATGGGTCTGCCGATCGGCACCGCCCTTGCAGGTTTGGGTGTGGCGATGGCCATCGTCGGCATCTCATCGAATGGTTTCTCGATCCCCGAGTTCGGTCCGCAGATGGCCGCCATGATCGGGCTCGGTGTGGGCATCGACTACGCGCTGTTCATCGTCAGTCGATATCGAGAGCACCTCGACATGGGCGAAGATCCAGAGACCGCGACCATCGCCGCCGTCGACTCCAGCGGTCGCGCTGTCATCTTCGCCGGCATCACGGTCATGATCTCGCTGCTCGGCCTGTTCATCATGGGTTTGTCGTTCGTCCGCGGCCTCGCCGTCGCCGGCGCAACCGGCGTGCTGGTCATGATGATCGCGTCGATCACGCTGCTGCCGGCGTTGCTCGGCTTCACCGGCACTCGTATCCGCACAACCACTCGCGCAGCCGCCGCCGCGGTCGTGTTGGTCGTGCTGTCCGGCATCATCGGCGTCATTGTCGACAACCTCGGCCCGCTCATGGGCATTGGCGTGCTCGGCGCAGTGCTGATCATGGTGGTCAGCTACTTGCCCTTCGGTAAAGCGCTGCGAGTGCCTCTGCCGCATCGGGCTGAGAAGCCTCGCGAGCAGCAGGGCTGGTACCGCTGGAGCCGCTTCATTCAGCACCGTCCGTGGCCAGCCCTCGTCGCCGCGGCTGGCGTGTTGGTCGCACTGTCGTTGCCGTTGTTCGGTATCCGTCTCGGCTTTGGTGACGAGGGCAACGCGCCGAAGGACACCACGGTTCGCAGTGCCTACGACCTCGTCGCAGCAGGCTTTGGCCCGGGCAGTAACGGCCCGCTGTACCTGGTCAGCACCGACCCCGCTGCAACCGCTGAGACCGCCGTCCTGGTCGACGCCGCACTGACCGCCGAGAGCAACGTCGCCTTCGCATCCCCCGGCGCGCAGATCGGCGAGAGCACCTGGTCGTGGATCGTGTACCCCAAGACCGCACCCCAGGACGAGGCCACGGCCGACCTCGTACATCGTTTACGCGACGACGTTCTGCCGACCACCGGCATCAAGGTCAACGTCGGTGGCTGGACCGCAGGTGGCATCGACTTCGCCACCTATATCAGTGGTCGCCTGCCACTGCTGATCGGCGCCGTGCTCGTGCTCAGCTTCCTGCTGCTGATGATCGTGTTCCGCAGTCTGCTGGTGCCACTGAAGGCCGTCATCATGAACCTGCTGTCGGTCGGCGCCGCATACGGCGTGATCGTCGCCATCTTCCAGTGGGGTTGGGGCATCAGCCTGATCGGCGTCGACAAGGCCGGGCCGGTTGAAGCATGGGCTCCGATGATGCTCTTCGCCATCGTCTTCGGTCTGTCCATGGACTACGAGGTCTTCCTGCTGTCACGCATGAAGGAAGAGTTCGACCGCACCGGCGACAACGCAACCGCGGTCGCCGACGGCCTCGCTGCAACCGCTCGTGTGATCACCGCCGCCGCCATCATCATGGTGTGCGTCTTCTCGGCTTTCGTGCTGGGCGACGACCGCAACCTGAAGCTGTTCGGCCTGGGTATGGCGGTCGCGGTGTTCGTCGACGCAACCATTGTTCGTATGGTGCTGGTGCCCGCGACGATGGAGCTTCTGGGCGACCGCAACTGGTGGATTCCCAAGTGGCTCGACCGCGTATTGCCCCGTGTCAACGTGGAGGGCAGCCACCCAACATCCAACATCGAAACCCCCGAGCCTGTCCTCACGCCTTGACACGGAGGGGTCGCATCACGTAGGGATGCCTCCCAATGCCCAAGCCACTCGTCATCGTCGAATCGCCAGCCAAGGCAAAAACCCTCGCCAAGTTCCTCGGCGCTGGGTTCGACGTGCGCGCCTCAGTGGGCCACGTTGCCGACCTGCCGAGCAAGGGATTGTCGATCGACGTCGACAACGGCTTCAAGCCGACATATGAGCTGACCGTACGAGGCAAGGACGTCGTCAAGGACCTGCGAGCGGCAATGAAGGACGCCAGCGAGCTCTATCTCGCGACGGACGAGGATCGCGAGGGGGAAGCCATCAGCTGGCACCTGCTCGAATATCTGAAGCCGAAGATCCCCGTGAAGCGGATGGTCTTCCACGAGATCACCAAGAGCGCCATCGACCACGCAGTCGCCAACCCCCGCGGCCTGGACTACGGCTTGGTCGACGCGGCCGAGACACGACGCCTGCTCGACCGCCTGTATGGGTATGAGGTATCGCCCGTTCTGTGGCGGCGCGTGAACCGAGGCCTCTCCGCCGGCCGCGTGCAGAGCCCGTCGGTGCGGTTGATCGTCGAGCGCGAGCGCGAGCGCATCGCCTTCGTCACCGCCGGCTACTGGGATATCGACCTGCTCACCGGAACGTCCCCGGCGTTCAGTGCATCGCTGGTTGCACTCGATGGAGCCAAGGTCGCTTCCGGCAAGGACTTCACCGCCGACGGGCAACCGAAGAAGAACGTCGTCGTGGTCGACGAGGCACGCGCGCGGTCGCTCGCCGCGGCGCTCGTCAGTGCGGACTTCACTGTCCGCTCGGTCGAAGAAAAGCCGTACCGCAGCAGCGCCAAGGCACCGTTCATGACCAGCACACTGCAGCAGGAGGGCGGCCGCAAGCTGCGCCTCGGTGCCGCCCAGGTCATGCGCATTGCCCAAGGTCTGTACGAGCGTGGCTATATCACCTACATGCGTACCGACAGCGTGGCCCTCTCCTCAGAGGCGCTCGGTGCAGTGCGCGCCGAAGTGCAGCGCACCTACGGTCAGAAATTCCTGTCGGCCGCGCCTCGCCAGTTCACCAGCAAGAGCAAGAACGCGCAGGAAGCCCACGAGGCCATCCGCCCTGCCACTCCGCTGCGCTCGCCGGAGGCCGTCGGCCACGAGCTCAACGGCCAAGAGATGTCCCTCTACCGGATGATCTGGCAGCGCACGTTGGCCACGCAGATGGCCGACGCTTCGGGCACCACCGTCTCGGTCCGCCTCGGCGCCGTTGTGCGTGACGGCGCCGTCACCGACGGCACAGACTGCGAGTTCGCCGCCAGCGGCACCACCATCACATTCCCCGGCTACCGCCAGGTCTACGTGGAGAGCACCGATGAAGCCGAAGGTGACGACGACAAGGAAGCCCTGCTGCCACCGCTCACCGTCGGCCAGCAGGTGCCCGTTGCCGAACTGACCCCCAACGGTCACGCGACCGCGCCGCCCGCTCGCTACACCGAGGCCTCCTTGGTGAAGCGCCTCGACGAGTTGGAGATCGGCCGGCCGTCCACGTGGGCATCCATCATCCAGACCGTGCAGGACCGCGGGTATGTGTGGAAGAAGGGCCAAGCGCTCGTTCCCACCTGGACTGCGTTCGCCGTCGTCGGGTTGATGGAGCAGCACTTCGAGGAGCTCGTCGACTACAAGTTCACGGCCCGCATCGACGAAGACCTCGACGCAATCGCGCGCAACGAACTGAAGAAGCAGGATTGGCTACAGCACTTCTACTTCGGGTCCGACGAGAGCGTGCCCGCTGCCGATGCAATGCCCGGCCTCAAGCGTCTTGTCACCGAGAACCTCGACCACATCGACGCGGCGGAGATCAACACATTCCCCATCGGCCTCGACCCCGACGGCAACGAGATCGTGGTCAAGCCGGGCAAGTACGGGCCCTACGTGAAGCGCGGTGACGACACGGCCAGTGTGCCCGACGACCTGACGCCCGATGAGCTGACGGTGGAAGTAGCGCTGAAGTTGCTGGCCGCCCCCAAGAGCGACGAGCCGATCGGCGAGCTCGACGGTTTCCCGGTGTTCGCCAAGAACGGTCGCTACGGGCCGTACGTGCAATGGGGTGCCCCCGACAATCTTCCCCCCGGTCTCGAGAAGCCGAAGATGGCCAGCCTGTTCAAGACGATGGTCTTCGAGCGGGTCACCATCGACGACGCCAAGGAGCTGCTGCAGCTGCCGCGCACCGTTGGTGTCGACCCCTCCGACGGCGAAGCGATCATGGCCAACAACGGCCGCTACGGGCCGTACGTGCAGAAGGGCAAGGACTTCCGCAACATCACCAACGAAGAGCAGCTGCTCACCATCACGTTGGATGAGGCGGTGTCCATCTTCAGCCAGCCAAAGGTTTTTCGTCGCGGTGGCGGCGCCAACCTGGCGGCGAAGGGCCCGCTACGCGAGTTCGGCGTCGACCCCGTCAGCGGCAAGCCGGTGGTGGCGAAGGATGGCAAGTTCGGCGTGTACGTCACTGACGGCGAAACGAACGCGTCGCTGTCGAAGGGCGACCGTCTCGATGCGATGGAGCCCGAGCGTGCCTTCGAGCTGCTGGTGATTCGCCGCGAAGCCATCATCGAAAAGGGCGGCACCGCTGGCCGCAAGGCGTCGGCCACGAAGAAGGCCGCAGCCAAGAAGGCGGCACCGGCGAAGAAGGCAGCCCCGAAGAAAGCTGCAGCCAAGAAGGCGCCCGCCAAGAAAGCCGCAGCAGCGAAAAAGACCGGGGCAAAGAAGAAGACGGCGTCCTCGGCCAGCGGACCGGTAACGGCCTCGGAGTGGCCCACCATCTCCCTCTGACGCATGCGTCAGCCGAGCAGGACGACGGTGACGACGCCGAGCGCGACCAGGCCGCTGGCGGCGAGCTCGCCGCGCGTGTGGCGGTCCTTCAGCCACCAGCGTGAGACAGCGAAAGTGAACAGCAGTTCCACCTGACCGAGCGTGCGCACCTTCGCCGCGTTCTCCAGTGCCAGCGCCAGTGCCCAGCCAGCCGAGCCGCACACACTCAGCACCCCGACGACTGCGCTGGAGCGCCAGTGAACCAGCGTGAGGCGAAGCTGATCGCGCTCGCGGACCACCAAGTAACCACCGTGGACGATGGTCTGCATCGTGTTCATCACCGCCAATGTCACGATCGCGCGCATCACGATCGGCCCGCCGTCGAGCGCCTTCGTGGCGCCACGAATGCCGATCGAGGCCAAGCCAAACAGCCCTCCCGCGGCCAGCCCATAGAGCGCCGCTGGCTGGCGCACTGCCGCCCACGACAGCCGCCGGCCCTTCGTCGCCAGCAACGCCACACCGATCATGCACACCGCGGCACCGAACCAGCCACCCCACCGCAGCGGCTCGCTCAAAATCACCCACGACAGCAGCGCGACCTGCACCACTTCCGTCTTCGCGAACACCGTGCCGACGGCAAAGTCGCGGGCATCGAAGGCACGGATGAGGCACACGGTGCCAAGGATCTGCGCCACGCCGCCGCCGAGGATGGTCGGCCAGAACCGAGCGGCGATCTGCGGCCATTCGACGCCGCTGCTCCACGCCAGCAGTACCGCCAATGCCGACAACGGAGCGCCGTAGAGGTAGCGCACGAAGCCAGCACCGCTGACGGACAGCAGTGCTCGCAGCCGGTGCTGCAATGCAGTGCGCGCCGTTTGAAAACCAGCCGCAACCAGCGTGACGATGATCCACACGTCAACCCTCCACGACAGTCTCACATTTCGGGATACAAATCTCATTCACAGACTAGCGCGTCCCGCTGGGTATGGTGCCCCGGATATGTCAAGCGGTCGCTACATCACGCTCGAAGGCGCCGAAGGGTGCGGCAAGAGCACGCACGCGGCCCGGCTGGCCACCGCTCTCGACGCCGTGCTCACCCGCGAAACCGGCGGCACCGCAATTGGTCAGCGCATCCGAACCATCCTGCACGACACGGCCATCACCAACCTCTCGCATCGTGCCGAAGCACTACTGGCTGCCGCTGACCGCGCGCAACACATCGACGAAGTGGTTGCTCCTGCACTCACGGCGGGCCGCCATGTCGTCAGTGACCGTAGCGTGTACTCGACTCTGGCGTACCAGGGCTACGGCCGTGGCTTGGCGCTGGCCGACGTGCGTCGCCTCAACAAGTGGGCCGTGGGCACTCATTGGCCAGACCTCGTTCTGCTCCTCGACGCCGACCCGGAAGTTCTCGAACGGCGCATGCGCGGCCGCCAGCTGGACCGCTTCGAGCAAGAGGGCGACGGGTTTCACCGTCGGGTCCGCGACGGCTTTCGACACATGGCGGAAGGTGAGCCGGAGCGATGGGTCGTCATCGACGGGGCAAAGTCGATGGATGGCGTTGCTCGCGCGATTCGGCGCGCCGTGAAGGAACGACTGGGCATCTGATGTTCGCCGAGTACGCCCGATCAGTGTGGGACGGAGTCGTCGGTCAGCCGCGCGCAGTCGATCAACTCACCCGCGCAGCGGCTGCACCGGTTCACGCGTACCTCTTCGTCGGCCCCCCTGGCAGCACCAAGGACGAAGCGGCGAGGGCATTCGCCGCACTGCTGCTGACCGGCCACGACGACCCCGGGTCGCGAGATGCACGACTGGCGTTGGCAGGCGAGCACCCCGACGTTCGCGAGGTGGAGCGTGCGGGTGCGCGAATCTCGAAGGAACAGGTCACGGAGATCATTCGCAACGCGTCGCTCGCACCGATCGAGAGCAGTCGCAAGGTGATGCTGCTCCACGAGTTCCATCTCCTCGAGGCGGAGGGCGCAGCCCGCCTGTTGAAGACCATCGAGGAACCGCCGGCCAGCACTGTCTTCATCGTCCTCGCCGACCAAGTGCCACCCGAGCTGATCACCGTTGCATCGCGCTGTGTGCGCATCGAGTTCTCGTCCATCGCCGAGGGAACAATCCGCGACGTACTCATCGCTGAAGGTTCCAACGCAGAGACTGCGACGCAAGCGTCCATAGCTGCCGGCGGCAACCTCACCCGCGCCCGAGTGCTGGCGACCGACACGGGTTTGGTGGCGCGCCGGGAAGCGTTCGCAACGATTCCGCACCGACTCGATGGCACCGGCACCAACGTGGTCGCTCTGGTCACAGAACTGAACACATTGATCGAGGCCGCGGCCGCCCCGATGGCTGCCCGGCAAGCCGAAGAAGCGACAGCACTTGAGGCCCGCGTGACTGCAGTCGGCGAGCGCGGCAGCGGCCGCAAGCAGCTGGAAGAGCGGCACAAGCGCGAGCTGCGGCGCCATCGCATCGATGAGCTCCGCAGCGGCCTGTCGGTGATGGCCGGCACCTACCGCGACGCGCTGGTGGGCCAGCAGTTGCCGCGACCTGAAGCGGCCGTACACGCAGTCCAACGCATCCACGTTGCGCTGGAGTCACTCGATCGCAACCCCAACGAAACCCTTCTGCTGCAAGCGCTGCTACTCGACCTGCCGTCGCTGTAACAGAATCGAGTGGGGTCACTGGGGGCCGACCGCTAGCATTGCTCGCCGTCGCCCGGGTAGCTCAGTCGGTAGAGCAACGCACTCGTAATGCGTAGGTCAGGAGTTCGATTCTCCTCTCGGGCTCCAATTACTCGCTGCGCAGCACGAGCGGCGGAAGCCACTCCTGCAGACGGCCCCAGATGATGTCGTCGCTCTTGGCAAGCAGGTGACCGTCGCCCGGCAGACGCACCAGCTCACCCGTACCCGCAATCATTTGCACCATCTCGCTGGCCTCGATGGGCAGGATCTCGTCGCGCTCGCCGTGGAAGAGCAGCAACGGCGTCTCCGCCAGGCCGCCTGCGACTTCGCAGCCGGCCGACTGCGTGGCGAACGTGGCAATGCCGGCGACCATCTCATTGAGGCCAACACCGACGCGCACGGCGATTGCGCCGCCGAAGCTGTGACCCATCAGCACGACCTTGTCGGCACCCGCGCCACCAATCGCGAGCTGCACCGCCGCAGCGACATCAACACAGCACAGGTCGAGGTCGTTGGGCTTGCGGTAGCTGACGCGCAGCACCGCCACACCACGGCGAGACCATTCCTCGCCGAGGCGGTGATAGAGCGCCTCGCCCGGCCCGAGCAGCCCGCCCATCGCACCGCCGCACAGCACCAGCGCACCCGGTTGCACCTCAGCGCCTTCGGCCGGCTCGTGCCAGAGCAGGGTCAGCAAGCCGCGCATCGTGTACATCTCCACATGCCGCAGCGTCGGCGTGAGCATCACGTCGCTGGAAGCCATCACCTGCAGCGCATCGAGTGGTGTCGGCACGCGGTTCGCCGCACGTCCTTCTGCAGCAGGGTTGCTGATGGGGTCGTCCATCGTGGGTACTGTAACGCCACTCATGTCGACCATTCCCACCGACCCCCGGCACCGCGAGCTCTACGACCTCGCCGTGCGCATCGGCCTTTCGTGGCGCGAGGTCAGGCGAGGAGCGGCGACCGCCGGCCTCCGCGATTACCTCTACGGCAGCGACAGAGGATCAATCGAGCAGGGCCAGATGGACACGCTCGACCTACTCGCGTTGCACCCCGCGTGGCG
>JANOYI010000258.1:0-14487 GCA_031428795.1 Ilumatobacteraceae bacterium
GAGACCGCAGCACGTCAGCGGTTCCAGGGCTTCCTCGATGTGAAGGGCACTCGCTCGCCCGACTATTTCCACCGCGAGCTGGGAAAGATCATCTGGGACTACTGCGGTATGGAGCGCACCGAGGCCGGTCTGGAGAAGGCCCTCAGCGAACTACCCGCGCTGTACCACGAGTTCAAGACCGACCTGCGGGTCACCGGCGACGGTGCCAGCGTCAACCAGACGTTGGAGAAGGCCGGCCGGGTCGAGGACTTCTTCGAGCTCGGCATGTTGATGTGTCGCGACGCCCTCGAACGCAACGAGAGCTGCGGCGGTCACTTCCGTGCCGAGTATCAAGACGATGAAGGTGAAGCCCAGCGCGACGACGAGAACTTCGCTCATGTAGCGGCCTGGGAGCACACCGGCGACCCGATGCAGTCGGTGCGCCACAAGGAAGAACTCGAATTCGAGACCATTCACCTCGCCAAGCGGAGCTACAAGTGAGCCACCATCTGGAAAATCTCACCCTCAAGATCTGGCGCCAGGACGGCCCCGCTGCCGCTGGCCGTTTCGAGGCGTACCCCATCGAGAGCATCAGCGACGAGGCATCGTTCCTGGAGATGCTCGACGTGCTCAACGAGAAGCTGATCGGCGAAGGTCAGGAAGCCATCACGTTCGACCACGACTGCCGTGAAGGCATCTGCGGCACCTGCTCGCTGATGATCGACGGTCAAGCGCACGGTCCGCAGCGCGGCACCGCCACCTGCCAGTTGCACATGCGCAAGTTCAAGAGTGGCGACACGATCGTGATCGAGCCATTCCGAGCAACGGCGTTCCCGATCCTGAAGGACCTGATGGTCGACCGGGCTCCGCTCGACCGCATCGTCGAGGCCGGCGGTTTCATCACCGCCGCCACCGGTGGTGCGCCCGACGCCAACATCATCCCCGTGCCCAAGCCCGTCGCCGACGCCGCGATGGACGCTGCGGAGTGCATCGGTTGCGGTGCCTGCGTGGCGGCATGCCCCAACGGCGCTGCCAACCTGTTCACCGCTGCGAAGGTCAGCCACCTCAACCTGCTGCCGCAAGGCCAGGCCGAACGCTGGAGCCGCGTCGAGACAATGGTCGAGACGATGGACGAATACTTCGGTTCCTGCACCAACCATGGTGAGTGCGAGGCCGCCTGCCCGAAGGGCATCAGCATCGACTTCATTGCGCTGATGAACAAGGACTTCCGTCGGGCGAAGGTCAAGAACCGCAAACTGATCAGCCAGATCTGACTCACCTCGAGTTCATGTCCATGACGCGCCATGCCTGACGCCATCCGCTGTGCGTTGTTCACGCCGATCAGCACCCATCAGAAGGGGAACGGGCTTGCACATCGGGCCAGGTTCTGGCACGAGGTGCTGTCTCGATTCGGTCCAGTGACCACTATCGTCGTGCCCCTCGCGGGTAGGCCTCCTCCGCGTCAACCCAACGGCATCGTCGAGGAGATCGTGTCGCTCACCAGTGTGTCGGTGCCGACTGATGCCGCAGTGACAGCACACCTGCCTAACCGGGCGCGGATGGCCCCCGAGTTCGCTGGCCGAGTGTGGCGCTCGCCTGACGAAGTGTTCGACCTCGTCGTCGTGTTGCGTGCGTACTGCGCTCCATTCGCGTTCGGAGCGGTCGCCGGAACAGACGCGCTGGTGATCGTCGACTGTGACGACGACGATGCGGCCTTCCACGAGGATGCTGGCGATCACGAGGAGGCCGCAAGATACCGGGCACTGCTCGCCCAGATCGAACGGCGCGCAGAAAGAGTTGTCAGCGTGACCGGCTTCGGCAGCACCGTTGCCGTTGCCAACAGCGTTGAATACGCGCCGGCACGCCGCGCCCATTGCGATGACGGTCGGCGAGTGATCATGGTTGGCAACTTCGGCTATTCGCCCAATGTGGACGGCGCCCGCTGGTTCATTGATGAGGTGCTGCCGCTCGTCGATGACATCGATTTCGTGATCGCCGGGCCGGGCAGTCAGAGCCTCGCCCCACACGGGATCGGTTTCGTGAAAAACATCGACGCGTTGTACGCCAATGCCCAGGTCGTCGTTGTTCCGCTGCTGAGCGGCTCGGGCTCGCGCATCAAAGCGATCGAGGCGTTCGCTGCCGGCGTGCCGTTGGTGGGCACCACCGTTGGTATGTCCGGCCTCCACATACGACCCGGTGTGGACTGCATGGTGGCCGACGAGCCGATCACGTTCGCTGCAGCGCTGCGGCGGCTTTTGGACGAACCCGACTTCGCCCACGGTCTGGCCGCGTCCGCACTGGCCGATGTGGTGCCGCAGTACTTACGCCAATTCGTCGCCGACGGTGCACAGCGACTGCTGGAAGAGTGCCTCAACCACACTATTCGAAGCTAGAAGCAACAAGCCCGAAGCTATGGCCAAGGTCAAGAACCGCAAACTGATCAGCCAGATCTGATTCACCTGGAGTTGATGCACTTCCCGGTAGGAAGTGTGTATGCGAATTCTGGTGACGAACGACGACGGCATCGACTCCATTGGGCTGCACGTGCTTGCGCGGGCCATGCGGGCCCACGGCGACGTTGTCATTGCCGCACCCGACCGCGAGTATTCGGGCGCCGGGGCTGCGGTCGGCGCGCTGCACCTGCTGCAGCCAGAAACACGGCGCCAGCAGGTCGACGGGATCGACGAGTCGTGGGCGGTCACCGGGCCGCCGGCGCTATGCGTCATGTTCGCGTGCCTCGGTCTGTTCGGCGAGCCCTTCGATCTGGTCGTGGCCGGTATCAACCCAGGTGCCAACGTGGGCCGAAGCGTGTACCACTCGGGCACGGTGGGTGCCGCGCTGACGGCGCGTTCACGCGGGATCAGCGGTGTGGCAGTCAGCCAGGCCGTCACTGGTTTCGGCGTGGAAGGTCAAGGCTGGGACGAGATGCTCATCGGCCAGAAGTGGCACACCGCCGCCGCTGTGGCGGAAGTTGTGGTGGGTGGCCTCATCGCCCAGATGCCTGTCGAGCCAGTGGTGTTGAATGTGAACGTTCCCAACGTGGAGCCGGATCAGATCGTCGGCTGGCGCCGCGCCGATGTCGGCACCCTTCCTCAGCGAGCGATGGCGGTGGCCCGCATGGAGCCGATGGTGGGCCACGAGGATGCGTACTCGGTGAAGATGACATGGGGCGACCCGGTCGACCTGCCGATCACGACCGATGTCGGCGCGGTGGACGCCGGTGAGGTGTCGATCACCTACCTGACGCGCCTGGAGGCCGACTCGGTGGCGGCCAACACTGAGGCCGAAACGCAGCTCGGTCGCTGGCTGCAGCAGCGCTAGAGCGAAGCGGTCACAAGCACTACGCCTGAGTTCCTGGCGCCGCGACTCGACGGCCGAATCGGATTGCTTCGATCGCCTGCGCCAGGCGTACGAACGCGTGCGTGGCGAATGGTGCAAACCGGGTTCGCCACTCCGCACTCGGGCCCTCGGCACGCCAGGCGTGATACTCGAGGTATGCCTCGTCCGTCATCGCGGCCAGAAATTCGGCAAGTTCCTCGGGGCCGCTGAAGTCGGTCGCATCGATGTAGCTGTGGGCGGCTGGAGCGAACGACTCGATCTCGCCCAACTCAGGACGACCAAGCTGGCTGGGGTCGGTGTGGATCAGCGGGTTGGGCAGGCCGTTTCGGTACGCGGGCCAGATCAGACCGTAGCGGTACAACACCCATTCGATGTCGTCGGTCAGAGCGTTGAACAGTAGATGGTTGCGACTGAGCGCCAAGATGCGCCTTCGTTCCAGCTGGATACTGGGGTCCCACCGTGGCAGCCCGTCGGGAATGCGGTAGCCGAAGTTGCGCTGCCACGCGGCAGTACGACGCCAGCACGCTTCGGCGAGCCGGGCGTACTCGCATGTGAAGGCGGCGAGCGTGTCGTCGGTGGAGTCGCTCTCCAGGATCCCGACCGAGAGGTTCTCAGCGGGATAGTCCAGTGCCAACAGACGATCGACGTATCCCGCCGCTTCGGTGGCTGCCTGCTTCACCGGTGTGAGAATGAGCAGGTTGGCGGTGGTCATCGAAGGGCCTCCTGCATCAGGGTTCCGATCGCCGTTTCTGAGTACTGCGTTCGCAGCCGATTTGCGAGCTTTGGTGCGTCGGTGACGAAGGCAGTCGAGCCATCCACAGCGGCACGCATCAGTTGCGCCGCTGCGTCGACGTCGGCCAATGCCCACGTCATGCCCGGCTCGAACATCGTCGTGTCAGGGTGGTCGGCTGGCACCATCTCGAACGGCACCAGTCCGGTGTGGTCGTGGCCCAGCCACTCGAGTTGGCCGCCATAGCCGGTGATGATCACCGGCACGCCGGCGACTGCCGCGTCGAAGGCTCCGAGCCCCCAACCCTCGACGCTGGTGAGCGAGACGTAGCAGTCGGCGCTCTCAATCAGTCCAGCCATCTCTGCGTCCGACCACTGGTCGGTGATCAGCACGACATCGGCAGGGTTCGGATACTGGCGCACGATGTTCATCACCTGCCACCACGTGTGCTGCTCGATGAGGCTTTCGCAGCACCAAGCGACGACGGCACCGCCGGTCTTGATCACCAGAGTCACTGGCTCGTCCGCATTGAACGCGCGCAGGTATGCGTGCAGCATGAGGTCGGGCCGCTTGCGCCGCTCCCACGTGCTGATGGCCAGGAACATGAACCGGTCGCTCGGCCATGTCATCGGGGGTGCGCTCGGCGGCGTCGATTCAATGGCATGGGGCATGACGTGAATGGGGACAGTGACTCCGCTACGCCTGAGCACGTCGGCATTCCAATGAGTGGGTACCCAAATCTCGTCGGCCGCAGCCAGCTCTGCGTACCATCGACGCGGGATCGGGTCTGCCTCCCAGACGGTCTGCCCGATGAAGCGGCGCGGGCTGCGCACCTCACGAATGTGGCTCCAACTCTGCGGCATCGAATGTGCCAACACGGTGTCGTGCCCCGTACTCGTAGTGAAGAGCGAGCGCTGCTCGGCAGGAGCGGCTGCGCGGTCCTCGGTTGGCAGCCGGCCCTCCTGGGTATTGATCAGCGGTAGCCACTCAAGGGGCTCCTGCACCGTACGAAGCGCTCGCATATAGCGACGTGCTGCGGCGGCGTAACCGGAGTTGTCGAACTCGCTGGCGTACAGGAGTGGCGCCCGTTCCTGCATCGATGCACCATAGGTCGCGTACGCTGACATCGTGACCCTTTGCCTCGCCCAGATGTCCGGACTTGATGTCACCGAGGTCGAGGATGGCTTGGTGGTGTTCGTGCCGACGACTCGACGCGTGCACCACCTGAATGTGACCGCAACCTTGGTCTTCGAGCTGTGTACCGGCGACAACGACGAAGCCGCAATTGTCCAACTCGTGCAGTCCGCGTTCGGCCTGGACCAGCCGCCGTCGGACGAAGTGGCGACGCTCCTCGCATCGTTCACCGCCGAACTGCTGGTGGCTCAGTTGTGATGCTGACGTCGAAGCGGATCTGACGCACACAGCAGGCGCCAAGGTGCGATTACCTGCCCCGAATGAGCGATTCTGAGGTCACGTGTGGCGCGATGCCCAGAAAAGCCCCATGCAAGGTGTCGTCGTGTCGCGCTCCAGTGTCATGGTGAAACCAGCCGACTGCAGATGGTCAACCAAACCCTCTTCAGTGCACGGGCGTTGCGGACCGAAGGTCTCACCGGGCAGCTCATGGTATTCGCCGACGATCACATCGAATGCATCCAGTCGGGTGCACGTGCCGAGAATTTCCCACTCGGAAGACTCGCAGTCGAGCTTCAACCACAGGTGCTCGCCTGCGAGTTCTACTTCGGCTTTGCGGATCAGTGCGTCGAGTGCGACGACACCAACGATTCCTTGCGCCGACGGGTCGGCTTCACGGTCGGCGATGCGATGGCCTCCGGTGTTGACTTTCCCTGAGTGCATCGGAGCGGGTCCCATCCGGACCGCGACGCGATGTGGGCCGGCAGCGGCGGCAAAGGAGAGCTGGACTTGTCCAGTTGTGAGCTCGACGCGCATGTTATGTGCCGCGAGCATTCGGTTCTCGTTCGTTGGCTCGACGGCCAGCACGTTCTGTGCGCCACGATCGACAGCGGCCAGCGAGAACGCTCCGATGTGTGCACCAATGTCGATCACAACCGTGCGGTTGGGGAGTTGTGGGGGCAGCCGGTACTCATTGAGTCGGTACACGCTCTCCACGATGTAGTCATCAAAGGTGCCCGGGCGAACCATGAACTGGCGTGCATCGCCCGCGGTGACCGTGCTGTTCATCCGTTGATTCTTGCAGGTGTTCCCCAAGTACGTGTGTCGGTAGCGAAGACCCCGGCGACGTGACTGACCTGGGGCGTGGCCACGCCATGGCAACCGTGCCAAATAGGACCTTTCGTTCGCTAGCGGCTGTCAAGCCCGGCGCGCCAGGCTGCGGCTCGCCGCAGCCTTCGTGCGCATCTCCAACGAGTCGGCGCCTTCGGTTGCGGCGCAGTCGTACGCAACGGCGGCCTCCTCGAACTCGCCGAGCTCGAAGTGACAGTCGGCCAGCATCCGCCACGGCCACAGTGTGAACATGTCGCGGGCGTAAGCCAGCACACTCCGGTGGAGGTCTTGCTCATCAATGCCGATCAGCGCGCGCAGAGGGGCGATCGCATCGCGCCACTGACCCTTCACCATGAGCTGGCGTGCAAGCGCGAGGTGAAGAGTGTGGTGCTGACAGTCCAGTGCCAAACCCTCCTCGATGAGTGGCAACGAGTTGCGATTCGTGTGGATGAGATGCAGGGCCATCGAGCCGAACACCAGGATGTCGACCGGTTCACGCATGCCGTCCTCGCGCACAATTTCCACCCCTCGTTGCCATGCGGCCTCTGCCTCGTCGAGCCGTCCCAGACCTGCCTGAACGCGACCAAGGTGATTCCACAGGTAAACCCGCCGCGGAGCGTTCTTCACCTGCTCCAAGAGCATCGGCAGATTGCGCTCATGCTTCGCTCGCTGGTCGCCTTCGTAGCCGAAGTGCTGCATGAATAGCTCGATGCGATCGAAACGCTGACCTTCTTCGCGCTCGATTCGGCGCAGGTCTGGAACCATCGTCTCGTGAATGACGCCGCGGAAACGAACATCGGGCCGATGGCGCCAGATGCGATGCTCCCAATACGGCGTCCAGCCAACGCGGGCGGCGAACCTGACGAGAAATCCGACTACACCCTCCGCCTCGCTCAGAGTCTGGCGGACAGATACGACGTTGACGCCTTGGACTTCTTCGTCGGCGTCGATGTACAGAATCCAGTCGGCATCGATCGCCTCAAGGCCGAGGTTGCGAGCCGCCGAGAAGTTACCGTCCCAGGGTCGGTGCAGCACGGTCGCACCAAAAGTGAGTGCGACTTCGACGGTGTCGTCGCTACTTCCGGTGTCAACGACAACGATGTCGTCGCACAGTTCACGGATTGATGACAGGCAACGTCGAAGGTGATCGGCCTCGTCCTTGACGATGATGGCCGCTGCGATCAGAGGCGCACCTCGGCTCACTCGGTGTCGGGAATCGCTCCAGGAGTTCCCGCTCCGCTGCCCAAGCCAGTGGTCGTGGTCACCGCAACGGTCGTCGTCGTGGGGACGACAGTCGTGGTAGTCGTGGGGACGACAGTCGACGTGGTGGTCGGGGCGACGGTGGTGGTGGTGGTGTTGGAGCCACCGTCAGGATCGCACGCGGTGTTGGACGCCATGTCGAAGTACGTATTGGAGGACTCGTCGAAGTATGTGTTCGGCCCGCAGGCGGGCAGGTGGCCACCAGCTTCGAGTGACGTCGGCTTGGATGAAGATGCACCACCAATGGAGAACGATGCGATCACCGGTGCGGCGAAAGCCGCACCGACGAGCAGCCGCTCCAGGAACTTGCGTCGGCTCTGGCCCGTGTGGCCCGCGACATACTCGATCAGTTCTTCTTCCGACATTTTCGCCCTCTCAGATTCCCCTCTTCGACGTGGAGACTAGCAGGACAAGAAGTGCTAGCTAGACCTGCGTGCCGAGGTCGTTGCGCTTCTGAACGGTCGACGTGTAGCGATTGGTCACGGTTGTGGTCGAGTGCTCGAGTGTCAGGTCCAGCCACAGCTCGCCGGAGACCTCGGGGACAACGAACTGGGCGGTACCCACACGGACGCAGCTGTCGGGCGGCACGTCGCCGCCCCAGTTCCACTCGTGGCTGCCGCCGGGCCAGCGCAGCGTGGCAGTGCACTGCACACCTTCCAGAAGGGTTCGCAGATCGCTGACTACGTGGACGTCGAGTGCGATTGCTTCGCCCGCGATCAGCGAATCGCGTAGTCGATCGGCGACAACGATCACGGGCCGGCAGGCGTCGATGACGGCCTGGTACGCCAGCTTCGGGCGTCGCTCAAAGTCGAGTACACCCCATGAAACCGACGGTGACGGGTCGTTGAGGCCAAGGAAGCAGAAACCCCCGGTCGGCCGATACTTCAATCGGCGAAAGGTCTCGATGTGATGCCGGAGCAACTCGGCCTGGTATCGCTGAGTGGCCTCACGCCACGAGTCAAACGTCGCGTAAGAACCCGGGGGCACGTGCTGCTCGAACGGGTTGATCTGCAGGCCGTGGTGCTCGGCCAGGTGGTGCCATTCGAGTGCAGGCCAACGTTCGGACTGCATGAAGTCGGCAGTGTTGGGAACTGACTGCGCTCCGAACTCGCTGACGAAACGAACCATGCGCGGCACGGTTGCTGCGAAGCCATCGACGTCGGCGCCCTCACCGTGGAACCAACCGAAGAACAGGTGGCTGTCGGTGCCATCCAACTGCGGGATGTGCGGTGGCACGCCGCTGTGGGCAATCACGCTGCGTGTCTCGTCGGCGGTCTCGAACGCGAGCTTTACCCAGCGGTCGAGGATGGCCTTGTTCCACGTCGGCAATTGCTGCTGCAACATGTTGCGCACGATCGACGAGCCGAGCGCCTTGCCGCGGACATCGTGGGCGGTGATCGGTTCGTTGTGGGCGCACCACACTGCGATGCTGGGGTGATGGCCCAGGAGGTCGACGGCCTCGCGCGCCTGGCGAACGGCTTCCTTGCGGATGGTGCGTGCGTAACCCCACTGCAGTGGGAAGTCCTGCCACACCAACATTCCGAGCCTGTCGGCCGCGTCGTAGACCTCGGGTCGAGCGATGTGGCCGTTCACGCGCACCATGTCCAGGCCTGCGTCGCGAGCCAGTTCCACGTCGCGACGCACCTCGGCCGGCGACGCGTCCGCAAGCGCTGCACGAGTGGGTGCAAGGTTGGCACCTTTCACGAACAGTCGCTCGCCGTTGACCGAGAACGTCCAATCCTGCAGCGCGACCTCACGCAAGCCGGTGCGAACGGTGCGTTCATCACTGACCTCGCCACGAACCACAACCTCCACCCGCACCTCTGTGAGATGTTGCTCACCCAGGCTCCATGGCCACCACAGCTGCGGCTCGTTGATGTCCAAGGTCCAGTCGACCTCGTTGAGTCCTTTGGCCAGTGACTGCGTGTGCTCTGCCAACACAACCCCGTCGACGGACGTTCGCACGAGCGCACTTTGAGACTTGTCGGCATCGAGCCGAGCGTGCAGCCGCAAATGAGCGCGGGCGTCGTTGGCGTCGCGACACAGCACCCGCAAGCGGTCGACCCGCACGGCGCCAGTGTTGTCGATACGTACCGGCCGCCAGAGGCCGCCGGGGTTCCACGACGGATCGATGGAGTCCGAGTGCTGCAACACGCCGGTGATGTTGCGTTTCGACTTGCGCTGGCGCTGAGGCGAGCAGGACACCTCGATGGCCAGCACGTGATCGGTGGCCAGCCGGGAGAGGTCGGTGATGTCGAAACTGTGTGGGAAGAAATAGCCCTCGGGATCGCCGAGGTAGGCGCCGTCCAGCCACACGTCGGCTTGATAGAAGGTGCCCTCCAGCGTCACGAATCGGCGGCGTCCGGGCACCGGTTCGTCGAGGTGAAACTGGTGGCGGTAGAGCAACGGTCCGTCACTGTCGGCGAATGCAGAATTCGAGCGCCAATGGCCCGGTACGTCGATGGCCGGCCATGCGGCGTCGTCGTATTCAAGCCCAACGCCTTCGCGACGCACCTCGTCATCTGCGATGCACGCCCGCCACGTTCCCGACAACTCCACGTGCGGGATCGTAACGGCTATTCGCTGTTGGCTCGCTTCGCATTCCGAGGAGGCTCGCCTCCACATGTCGCCACGACCGCGGGTATGGTCGCCATATGTCCAACCGCGCAGCAACCCTCGGTGAACTGAAGACTTTGGGCTGGCAGTCAGTGCCGGTCAAGGAAGAGATTCGCCGCAACGCAGTCTTTCGTATTTCTGCTGGCCAGCCACTGTTCGAAGGTGTCCTGGGTTACGAGCACACCGTGATGCCGCAACTGGAGAACGCCCTGTTGGCCGGGCACGACATCATCTTCCTGGGCGAACGCGGGCAGGCCAAGACTCGCATCATCCGTTCGCTCACCGGGCTGCTCGACGAGTGGATGCCCATCGTCGCTGGCAGCGAAATCAACGACGATCCGTATAGCCCGGTCAGCAAGCACGCCCGCGATCTGGTTGCCGAGCTTGGCGACGCCACGCCTGTGTCGTGGGTGCACCGCGACGAACGTTTCGGTGAGAAGCTGGCAACGCCCGACACGTCGATCTCCGACCTGATCGGTGAGGTCGACCCCATCAAGGTTGCCGAGGGCCGTTACCTCAGCGACGAGCTCACTCTGCACTACGGCCTGGTCCCGCGCACCAACCGCGGCATTTTTGCGATCAACGAGATTCCCGACCTTGCCGAGCGCATCCAGGTCGGTCTGCTCAACGTGTTGGAAGAGCGCGACGTTCAGATCCGCGGTTACAAGATTCGACTCCCGCTCGACGTGCTGTTGGTCGCCTCGGCCAACCCCGAGGACTACACCAACCGCGGCCGCATCATCACGCCGCTGAAGGACCGTTTCGGCAGCCAGATCCGCACGCACTACCCGCTCGACGCCGAGACAGAGATGACCATCATGCGCCAAGAGGCGCGGCCGGCAACTGTGGGCGACATCATTGTCGCCGTGCCCGGGTACCTCGAGCGCGTCGTCGCCACGTTCAGTCAGCTCGCCCGCAGCAGCAATCAGGTCAACCAGCGCAGCGGCGTCAGCGTGCGTCTGTCGGTCAGCAACGTCGAAGTGTTGGGCGCCAACGCGCTGCGTCGTGGTCTGCGTGCGGGCGAGAAGTTCGTCGTCCCTCGGGTCAGCGACTTGGGTGCATTGGCAGCCAGTACTAGCGGCAAGGTGGAGATCGAGTCGTTGGAGGAGGGGCGCGAGGGGGTCATCCTCGAGAACCTCATCAAGGCCTCCGTGCTCACCGTGTTCAAGGAAGTCGTCTCGCTCGAGCAGGTGCGCGATGTGGTCGCCGCGTTCGAAGAGGGCGTCGTCGCTCACACCGGCGAGGACATTCCGTCCGTCGACCTCGCTGCCCTTCTGGGCGAAGTGCCTGCGATGCAAGCTGCAGTGCTGGGCCTCACCGGCGGCGACGAGTCACCGGCGTCGGTTGCGGCTGCGGTCGAGTTCGTACTGGAAGGTCTGCACCTCTCGAAGCGCCTCAACAAGGACGGCGCCGCCAGCGGCTCAGGCGCAACGTACCGCGGCCGCGGCTGACTGTACCGACAGCTTTCGCGACCATGTCATGCCCTGACTGCGTCAAACCCTTCTAGGCGATGACAAAGGTCGGGGTACACTGACGGTCAGCCGTCGAGGAAGGCCTGGCCGCTGTCTTTCAACTCGCGCCGTTCTGTCGCGATACCGGGTCTCTCCGTCGTGTTGTTGAGGGTGTCGGTGAACGGCGTGATCGTGACCGACGCGATTTCTATCTCGCCTGCGCAACGGCGCACGTCGCGCCACATGGTGGTGACGGACTGCGCTCGCGTGCCGTCACTGTCGCCGATCGGCCGGAACGTGACCGCCATCGGTCGCTCCGGCCCCTGCTCGCCAGCTCGGTGAAGTCCGGCCTCCACGTCGCCTCGGATAGCGAGACCGATGATGGAGCACGCGCCCTCTAGATCGGCCAACTGTTTGTCGGCCCGACCGGGAATGCGCACGACCCCGTCGCGCAAGCCCTCCAGCCACAGGCCCCAGCGCAGCTGATCGCGGCGGTGCGCCTCCTGGATGGCTTCCTCACTGGAATTGGTGGGCCTCTCGGTCGCGACATCCAACGACGTTGCAACGGGCGGTCCGACACGCAAGATTCGCCACGCGTCGCGCCAGGCAACGACCAATGTGTTCATCAACTCGCCATGGCGACGCGGGTCGTTAGGAATTAGCCGATGCGACAACGCGTACGGCGCCTCGAACGGCACCCAGCCGGCCGCGACCTCGCCGAGTTGCTCGGCAACCAGTTCGACCCAACGCGGCCACCAGTGCCCAGCGGTGCGATCGTCGGTGAAGCCTCCGTCGTTGTCGAACCAGTTCGGAATCGCCGGCTGCAGTAGTCGGAACCACGGTTGCAGGCCGAGCCCGCGTGCCATGGTCGCGGCGACATGGGCCTGTTCGAAGACATCGCCGTCAATTGCACCGGGCTTCGGCTGCGCAGTGGCCCACGGAATGTCCAGCCGTACTTCGTTCAGTTCCAGTTCGGCGGCGAACGCAAGGTCGTCGGCCAGTCGGCTGCCCTGCGATGTCAGCGTTACGCCGCGCTGAACCGACGGGGGAGTGGCTGGCTGCTCGGTTGGCGACTCCGCCTCGATTGACGACTCGGTGGGGGTCAGGCCTGAAATGGGCTGCGTGTCCACAATTCGCCGGTGTCGGTGCTGGCAGCCAACTTCGGCTGGCCGCTGAGCTCGACGACGCTGATAGGGCCGGGGAAGCCGCGCAGCTCGAGGTCGCCATGGGCGGCGGTGACGATTCCTTCGGGCAGACGCTCGATCTGCATGGTGGGCAGTAGCACCTCGAACGGGCCGGCGGCGTCGCATAGGCGTGAGGCCATGTTGACTGCGGAGCCGATGTAGTCGTCGCCTTCGAAGAGCAGCGCGTGCCCGGTGGCAATGCCGACTCGCAGCGCCAACGGTGCGCACACCTCGGCCGAGCGGTGCTCGAGCTCGAGTGCGAAGGCGATGCACGCGGCCTGCTCGACAGCCACGATCATGCAACCGTCGCCCAACCACTTGGCAATGCGGACGCCACGCTCGCTAGCGACCTCGCGCGTGATCGTGCGAAACGCGCCGAGAAGACGGCCAGCGGCGTCGTCGCCAAAGGCCGCGGTGTAATTCGTGAACCCCGAGAGGTCAACGAAGGCAAACGTGCGCGGAACTCGCATTTCTCCATCTTACATGACCGCGCCGACTTTGTGAAGCGTTTCACAAAGTCACGTGCCTGTTTGTGTGTCAAGTATTCGAAGTCACAGGTGCAAGTCACGGCCCGACAGTGTTTACGTAAAGCGCACTAGGGTTCGGAAATGGCCAGTCGGTTCACGTATTCGCGATGGGACGGCACGCAGAAGGGTTTCGACCTGGATGCGGAGGGGCTCTTCGACGAGCTCACCGACGACCTGCTCTACCACGGCGACGTCAATGCAGCACTGCGCCGGATGATGCAGGACGGCATGCGCGACCGTAACGGCGACCGAGTGCAGGGTCTCCGGGAACTGATGGACAAACTGCGTCAGCAACGCCAGGAGAAGCTGGATCAGTTCGACCTGGGCGGTGTGTACGACGAGATTGCCAGCGAGCTCAACGACATCGTCGACGAAGAGCGCCACTCCATCGGACAGGCCACCGAAGCGGCCGAGCGCAGTGGCGACGAACGGCGCGCCAACACCGCTCGCGACGCGGCCGCCGAGCGCAACTTCCGCCTCGACATGTTGCCAAACGACCTAGCCGGCAAGGTGCGCGAGCTCAGCGCCTACGACTTCGAGAGCAGTGATGCCCAGCAGCGCTTCGAGCAGTTGATGGAGAAGCTAAAGCAAGAGCTGATGCAGCAGATGGTCGACAAGATGTCGTCGGGCATGCAGAACATGACCCCCGAAGACATGGCCCGGATGAAGGACATGATGGCCGGGCTCAATGAGCTCATCGAGCAGCGCCAAGCGGGTGCCCACCCCGACGACGAGCAGGCGGCGTTCGAACAGTTCATGGAAAAGTTCGGCGACTTCTTCCCGGAGAACCCGCAGAACCTCGACGAGTTGCTGCAACAGATGGCCCAGCGCATGGCCGCCATGCAGGCGATGATGAACTCGATGACGCCCGAGCAACGGGCGCAATTGCAACAGCTCAGCGACCAGCTGATGGACGACATGGATCTGCGTTGGCAAATGGACCAGCTGGGCCGCAACCTGCAGGGCATGTTCCCGCAGGAGGGCTGGGGCCAGAGCTACGAGTTCCAGGGCGACGAAGGCATGGGCATGGGTCAGGCGATGCAGACCATGCAGGAGCTTGGCGACATGGACCAGCTGGAGAACCTCCTGCGCAACGCCACCAACCCCGGCGCGCTGGCCGAGGCCGACATGAATCGCGTGCGCGAGCTGATGGGTGACGA
>JANOYI010000259.1:0-4709 GCA_031428795.1 Ilumatobacteraceae bacterium
CGCCGACGTGTTGCAGACCCAACACGTCGGCGCCGGCGAGCCGGGCGGGTACCACCACACGTCCGTGCCGTTCGACGGGACGCTGCTCGCCATTGGTGCCGGGTCCGCCCACGGCATCGCTCCGCTCGACGCTGCCGACCCGACGCGCCGCAGCCCGTTCCACTTCCAGCGGCAACGGATGGCCCTGCTCGAGCGACCCCACATGCACACGTCGCTGGTAGTTGTCCCACACGGACAAGCGTGTCCGCAGGTAGGCGACTGGGTTGATCTGCAACGACCGCTGATCAGCACCCTGATCGATGAGCTGCAATGGACGTGACTCCAGGGGCATCTTCCGCGTCGAAGCGATTCATCGAACTCGACGTGGTTCGAGCGATCGCGCTCATCGGTGTCTGCGTCATGAACTACCACGGCTACCTCATCAACGATGGCGCCAAGTATCGCCCTACCAACTTTGTCGAGCACGTGTTCGACCCGTGGAACGGCCCGCTGTCCACTCGCTTCGCCGCGACGTTCGTCACCGTCGCCGGCATGGGAATCACACTCTTGACACGGCGCAGTCGGGCGAGCGGAGACCGACGGGCGATCAGTGCCAACCGCTGGACCCTCATCCGCCGCGGCGTACTGCTCTACGGCTTCGGGTTCGTACTCAACTGGATCTGGGACGGCACAATCCTGTTCTTCTACGGCGCATTTTTCGTCGCTGGCGCGTTCCTCTTCATGTTGCGCAGCCGTTGGCTCGTCGCAATCGGCACCAGTGCTGCGCTCGCCGCAGCCGGCATCCAGTGGTGGGCACTCAATCAGCGCACCAGCGGGCACGCCACCTCGTGGCTGCTCGGCGGCGATGCGGCCAGTAACCGTTCGCCGCGCGATCTGCTGCTCGACACGTTCGTGCGCGGCACTCACCCGCTGCTGCCGTGGCTGGTTTTTCTCTGCATGGGCTTGGTCCTGGCTCGGATGATGCCGTTCACGACTCGACGCAGAATGGAACTGGCCGCCGTCGGTGCGTGCTGCCTGACACTCGGGTACCTGGCCCACAACTCGGTCGGCTGGCATCCGCTGCTGGCATCAACCGGGCCGTTCGATCGCGGCGTCTTCTTCACGCTGACTGCTGTCGGTTCCTCGTTGTTGGCTGTCAGCCTGGTCGGTTGGTTGGTGGAGGCAACGGCCGACACCTTTGTCACCACAGCCGTCGCCGCGGCCGGGCGCACGACCTTGACCTTGTACGTCGGCCATGTGTTGGTCTTCAACCTGTTGGTGCACTGGCTGGGCTGGGTCGCGCCGGGCGCGCTGGGAACGGCCCTCGTGTTCGCCAGCATCTACTGGCTTGTCGCAGTCGCCGCCGGAGTGGTGATTCAGCGCCGATGGGGCATCGGCCCACTGGAGTGGGTCTACCGCAAGTTCAGCGAATGACGAGCTGTCGAACGTCGAGCTGGAGAACCTCGAGCTACAGAACGTCCTTGAACGTGTCGCACTGCGATGGGTCCTGGCTGTTGAAGCCGGTCATGAACCATGACTTGCGCTGCTCGGCCGAGCCGTGCGTCCAGCTCTCAGGATCGATGCGGCCACCCGAGCGGGCCTGAATGCGGTCGTCGCCGACGCCTTCGGCCGCGGCGATGGCTTCCTGAATCTCGTCGGCATTGTCGAGCAGACCACGAGCGTTGGCGTCGCCAACCCATGCACCGGCGAAGCAGTCCGCCTGCAGTTCCAACGCAACCGAGTATTGATTGGCCCGGCTGGGGTCGTTCTGCGATGCCTGCTGCACCTGGGCGTTTGTCCCCAGCACGTTTTGTACGTGATGCCCATATTCGTGGGCGATGATGTACTGCTCGGCAAGGTCGCTGGTGCTTCCGATCAGTTGCTCCTCCAGCTGCTGCAGGAACTCAAGGTCGATGTACACGAGGTTGTCCGCCGGGCAGTAGAACGGCCCCGTTTGGCTGCTCGCTTCACCGCAGCCGGTACTGACGCCACCGGTGAACCACACGGTCTGGGTCATTTGGTACTCGGTGTTGAAGAACTGCGGGAGTGCATTGGTCCAGTACTCCTGCGCGTCGTTGGTGACACCGCACACGATCTGCTCGAGGTCGGTGACACACCCCGCAGCGCTAGAACCGGTGGACTGCGCAGGCAGCGTTGCGGCCTGGGATGTGCCGCCGGCTCCCAACAGCTTGGGCAAGAACATTGCCGCCAGCAGCACGAGAATACCGATGAGGCCCCCGCCAGCCTTGAGGCCCCCGGGAAGCCCGGGCATGCCGCCGCCTCCACCCGAGCCACCACCCATACCGGGAAACTGGAAGCCACTGCTGCCACTACCGCCACCTTGACCCCGGCGGTCATCGATGTTGGAACTGTCGGTACTACGAATCTTTGTCATCTGGGGACCCCCTCGCCGAAGTGCGGGAAGCCTACGCCGATGTCATCCAGTTGCCCGCGCGCGTCGTGAGCGATGGATGCCACGTACGGCCACCGCTCCTGCGCCGATGAGCGGACCGCGATCGCCCAGACGTACCGGGGTAATGCGGGCGCCGCGGGAGAACGCCAACTTCGTGTGCTCGTCAAGCGCTTCCTGCGCGGAGTTGAAGAACGTGGCACCGAAACCCAGTGCGACCGACCCGCCGACCACCACGAGGTCGAGATCAAGGACGTTGCATACAGACGCACATGCCCGACCCACCAGCCGGCCGGTGCGCTGCATGATCTCGTAGGTGGGCTCTGTCGGCGACCGACCGGTGATCGATTCGATGGCGGCGCCCGACGCTTCCGCCTCCAGGCACCCACGCGACCCGCACGGGCAGCGACGACCGTTGGGCTCAACGATGATGTGACCAACATGGCCGGCGTTGCCAGTGCCACCATCCAGCAGCTGCCCGTTCAGAACGATGCCACCGCCGACTCCGGTGCTGACCACCATCGCAAGAAAGCTCTCCTTGCCCTGTGCTGCGCCCAGCCAGCCCTCAGCCAACGCGAGGGCCTTCGCATCGAGGTCGCCAAAGACCGGCAGACGGGTGGCCGCCAGCAATCGCTCGCGCAGGGGGAAGTTGCGCCATGAGTGAATGTTGAGCGGCGAGATGGTTTCCACGTTGGGGGTGGTGGGGCCGGCGCTACCGACCCCCACCGCAACAACGCGCATGCGGTGGTGTTCGCGTGCACGTGCCATCTGCGTCTCGATGACGGCGTTCAGCGTTGCGAACAATGCTTCTGCGTTGAGGTCGTGATTGACCTCGACCTTGTCGCGGTCGATGAGCTCGCCCTGCATCGTCACCAACCCGACGGCCATCTTCGTGCCGCCAATATCGATGGCCAAGGCGACGTCCGGTAGCCGTGGCTTGGGCGTGGCAACGGCAGCAGCTACGGCAGCAGCCGAGTCGACTTCAGTGGGCTCGGGCATGTGTCAGCTGACGCGGCGCGCCGACTCCACCAGGTTGATCTCGTACAAGACCAGGTCGAGAGCATCAGCACTGACCATGCCCGAAAAGCGCTGCGGGTTGTCGGGCGTGATGCACGCTGACAGAGGGTTGAGCAACGTCCACGGGGTTGGGTGTGCGAATTGCACCACGCTGTACCGCTCGCCGGTGTAACCGGGTGCGGCGACCACGCGATGAATACCGGTGCGGATGACACCGTTGGTGAGCCGCTCGAGCATCATGCCGGTGTTGATGATGACCTGCCCGCCGGGGGCAACGGCGTCGACCCACTCCTCGTCGACCAACACCTGCAGCCCAGGAGCGGTGGAGCGCGGCAGCGCGGTGATGAGGTTGATGTCGCCGTGCGCGCCAGCCCACGCATGGCCGGCGCCACCGCCGCCGGGCGCCTGTTGCATCGCGGGATAGCGGATTGCTCGCGTGAGGGTGGCCCCATTGGTGGTCATCTCGTCGAACAACGACTCGTGGCATCCGAGGCCCTCGGCGATGATGCGCAGGAAACGGCGCTGAATGTCCTCCACCTTGCGATGGAACGTGTTGAGCACCTCGGTGATGCCGGGCACGGCTGCTTCCGGCAGGACCTGCGGGCCGTAGCGGTGCGGGTATCGCGTGCGCAACGGGTGCCCCTCGGGCAGGGTGAGCCCCCAGTTGAGCATCTCTTTCCAGTCGGGAACATCGCTGCTGGCGGCAGTCTCCACCAGCAGGCCGGTGTACCCGGTTTGGCCATGCGAGTCGGGCGCAACGAAGGCCAACTTGGTCTCCTGCGGGTGCTCGAAGAATTCCTTCAGCATGCCGTAGGCGGTGTCGAGCATGTCCTCGGACAGGTCGTGCAGCGTGTAGACGAACCCGGTGGCCAGGCTGCGGCGAACACCATCAACGACCGCGCGCCGCTGCTGGGCACCGCCATTCTCGAACGCAAGAAGATCGACTTCCAGAATTTCGCTCATGCTCACACCGTAGCGGCAGCATGCTGGTCCTGGCAGCGGTGCAGATTGTAGGGAACTGCTGAATACTGGACGGGTGGCCGACAACGAGACGACTGACTGGAATCCCGTGCTGCGTGGCGAGTTCGCCAAGCCCTACTGGCACCAGCTCCAGAAGTTCGTCGCCAGCGAACGCTCTCAGTTCACGGTGTTCCCGCCAGCAACAGATGTCTTCGCTGCCCTGCACCTCACTACCTACGCCGACACCCGGGTGGTGATTCTCGGGCAGGATCCATACCACGGACCGAAGCAGGCCCACGGACTGTGCTTCTCGGTGCGCCCAGGGGTAGCGGTGCCGCCGTCG
>JANOYI010000260.1:0-4819 GCA_031428795.1 Ilumatobacteraceae bacterium
CAGATCGCGCCGCAGTGCGCACCTCCATCGGACAACCCCATACGGGTGTGCGGGTGCCGCGTCACGGCCTCCGTGAACGACAGGTCGCCGTACGTGTAGTTGAAGAATGGGGCGTAGAGCATGCCGTTGCCCTCGTGCGCGACCAGCTGATCGAGCACCAGTTGCATCGGCGGCACGCCTGCACGCGCAGCGACTGCAGCCACGCTGTCGACCGCTGCCGGTTCGTAGTCGATGTTCTCGTCGTCGACCAGCCAGATGCGTCCGAGCCCGTTCAGCACCGCCGACTGGAAGAAGCCGCCGTCGTCCGGGATGACCTCGATGATCCGGCGCCGACGTTCCGGCTCGGCCAGCGCGACCAACTGCTCCGCCAACGGCAGCGATGCAATCTCCTGGTACGCCGGGTGGAACAGCAGCGGGTGCACCGATCCCTGTAAGCAGTAGAGAATTCCGATGCTGCGACCGGCGACCTGAGCGATGATCGGCAGCCCGTCGGCGTGGGCCTGGTCGAGCAGTCGCAGGACCTCGCGCCACACCTCCGGTGCCTTGTCGGATTGGTTGAGGTTGACGCATATCGGCTGTCCGGTCAGCGCAGCAACCTTGCGCATCCATGGCCACTCCTGCACGGGCACGAGCGCATGGTCGGGAGCAAACCCGAACACCCCGTGCCCCACTCTCGCGATTGCGCCCGCAATGCCCAGCAGTTCGTGCTCGTCGGCATTGGTGCCTGGCACTAGCTGGCCATCCTTCGCCTTGTGAATCGGTGTACGCGAGGTGGTGAACCCGAATGCGCCGGCGCGCAGCGCCTCCTCGACAAGACGCGACATTTCGACGATTTCGGCCTCGGTCGGCTCGTCGTTGGCTCCACCGCGCTGGCCCATCACGTAGGCGCGCAGCGGCCCGTGCGCGATCGAGGAACCGATGTCCATCACACGTGGCAACTGCTCGAGCACGTCGAGGTATTCGGGGTAGCTCTCCCAGCCCCACTTGATGCCCTCGGTCAACGCCGAGCCGGGGATGTCTTCGACGCCTTCCATCAGCTGGATGAGCCACTCGTGACTGTCGGGCGCAGCAGGTGCGAAACCGACGCCGCAGTTGCCCATCAGTGCGGTCGTGACGCCATGCCACCCCGACGGCGTGACAAACGGATCCCACGTCACCTGCGCGTCGTAGTGCGTGTGCACGTCGACAAAGCCGGGCGTCAACAACAGACCGGTGGCGTCGATAACTTCGACGCCATCAAGAGTCCCCGCAGGCTCGACCGCCGTGATGAGCGCGCCGTCGACCGCAACGTCGGCGAGCCGCCCCGGCGTGCCAGCGCCGTCAACCAAGAATGCGTTTCGAAACACCAAGTCGTGCGTCATCCGACCCCCTCAGCCGAGCATCTTCGCGCAGTTGTGCAGCAGGCCGTTCGAGGAGACCGCAGAGTCGTTCATGAAGGTGCGCTCGCCGTGGCGATCGGTGAACATCCCACCAGCCTCTTCGACCACGACCATGACTGCGGCGAGGTCGTACGGCTGCACCCCGACCGCATCGACAGCAAGATCGACTGCGCCTTCGGCTACCAACATGTGCTGCCAGAAGTCTCCGAAGCCGCGGGCGCGATAGGCGGTTTGTTGCAAATGCACCAACTCGCCCGTGAGGCCCAAGTCGTCCCAACCCGACGAGAAGGTCACCGAGACTTGTGCTTCCTCCAGCGCGGAGACCGTCGACACCTGACAACGCTTGCCGTCTGCGAACGCACCGAGGCCCTTCGCCGCCCACCATGTGCGGCCCATCGCTGGAGCGGACACGACACCCACGACCGCCCCATGCTCCGCGTGAGTGAGCGCCACCAACGACGCCCACACCGGGATTCCGCGCACGAAGTTGCTGGTGCCATCAATCGGGTCGATGATCCATCGCCAGGGGCTGTCGACGTCGCCGACCAGGCCGTGCTCCTCACCGAACAAGCCGTGGTGGGGCCGGTCGCGCAGCACGCGGGCGGAGATGGCCAACTCTGCCTCGCGATCAGCCTCGGTCACCTCTGTGCGGTTGGCCTTCCAGTCGAGATTGAACGTGCGGTTCAGGTAGTGCGGTAGCGAAATGGCTGTAGCCAAGTCGGCGAGCTCACGGGCGAAGGCCAGTTCGCTGGCAGCATCAAAGTCGGGGATCGTCACGAGTCCGAGGCTACGCATTGCTGTCCCGTATTTCGAACTAGAGTACATATCGTATGACAACACAGCTGATCGCCAGAGTTGACGAAGCACTGCTGCTTGGCGTCGATTCGCTCATCAATCTTGGGATTGCTACCAACCGCAGCGAGGTCGTGCGCATCGCGCTCAGCGAGTTGATTGAACGCACTCACCAGGCTGAGGTGGAGCGAAAGATGATTGCGGCCTACCGAGCACAACCTCAGACGGAAGCCGAAGGTGATCGTGCTCACCTGTCGGCGTTGCGAATGATTGCGGCTGAACCCTGGTGAGCGGCGCCGCAGTTGTGCCCCGGCAAGGCGAAGTGTGGTGGGCTGAGGGGCTGGACAAGCGCCGTCCAGTGTTGGTGGTGACTCGTTCAGCCGTCGTTCCCGTGCTTGCAAGCATCGTGGTCGCCCCCGTCACAAGGACAATTCGCGAGATTGCCACCGAGGTGGCCCTTGGTGCTGCCGAGGGTTTGCCGGATGAGTGTGTGGCGACATTCGACAACCTTGAGACAATCAACTGGCGTCGTGATTTGACTACCCGGATAGGTGCGCTCACCGCCGACCGTCGTCCGGAACTGTGCCACGCTCTGCGGTCGATGTCGGCCTGTTGAGTTAGTCCAGGAGGGTGTTGGCGGCGGCGATGATGCCGTCGGCGTCGAGACCCAGCTGCGCCAGAATTCGCTCGGCGGAACCTTGCGGGATGAACTTCGCTGGAATGCCCAACACTTGCACCGGCACCGTGCACGCGATGGCGTGCACCTGATCTGCGATTGTCATTCCGATGCCGCCATCGCGAATACCGTCCTCGACTGTGATCACTGCGGAGTGCGTAGCGGCGTCGGCGATCATCGCGGGGTCCAGTGGGGCGCACGAACGGACGTCCCACACCGTTGCGTCGATGCCACGCTCGGCCAATTCGGCTGAGGCCTTTTGCGCATCGCCCAACATCTTGCCAACGGCCAAGATGCACAGCGAGCCGTCGCCCTTGCGTGCTCGGCGCGCCAGCTGCCCCGCGCCGACCTCGTGCTCGCTCACATGCACCGCAGCGCCGCGCGGCCAGCGAATTGCCACCGGCCCGTCGTCCGCCAGCGCAATCGCGTCGTGCAGCATCAACTGCAATTCCTCAGCGCTGGAGGGTGCGAGCACTCGCATACCGGGCACCTTGGCCAGCAGGGCCATGTCGTAGACGCCGTGGTGGCTCGCCCCATCAGGTCCGGTGATGCCCGCACGATCGAGGCAAAAAATCACCGGCAGACGATGCATTGCAACGTCGTAGACCACTTGGTCCCATGCGCGGTTGAGGAACGTCGAGTAGATCGCAACGATGGGGCGCAGGCCGCCCATTGCCATTCCTGCGGCGCCGGTGACCGCATGCTGTTCGGCTATACCGACGTCGAAGAATCGGTCGGGGAAGCGTGCTTGAAAGGGCAGCAACCCGGTCGGACCGGGCATCGCGGCCGTGATTGCGACCACTCGCGAGTCGGCCTCGGCTTCTTTGATGATCGCCTCGGCAAACGACTGCGTGTAGCCAGTGACGACGGCTGGCGGCGGGCCGACCATTGGATCGAAAACCGGAGCGTCGTGGAGGTGCTTCTCGTCGTCGTCCTCGGCCGGGGGGTAACCGCGACCCTTCTGCGTGATCACGTGCACGACGATGGGGCCTTCGGCCGACAACTGAATCGCGTTCTGGAACGAATGCTCGAGCGCCTCGATGTCGTGGCCGTCGACGGGGCCGACATAGCGCACGCCGAGAGCCTCGAAGAACGACGGCGGCTGGAGGAACTCGCGCACGGCTGCCTTGAACGCTTCGACGCTCTTCTCCGCCTGAGGGCCGACGTACGGCAGTTCGCGCAGGAAGTTCTCCAGCTTTCGCTGACGGCGGACGTACACCGGGTTGAGCCGGATATTGGTGAGGCTGTGCGACAGGCGCCCGGTGATGCGTTCAGGCAAGCTGGGATGATCGGAGATGGCCTGTTCGCGGGGCGTGATGCCAGCCGTCAGATTGCTGATGGTGGGGGCGTAGCTGCGGCCGTTGTCGTTGAGCACGATGACTACGCGCTGGGCGCTGTGTCCGATGTTGTTGAGCGCCTCGTAGGCCATGCCACCGGTCATGCTGCCGTCGCCGATGACTGCGACGATGTGGCGATGCGGGTCGGTCCCCGCGTCACGAGCAACGGCCAGTCCGTACGCGTACGACAGCACCGTGCTGGCGTGGCTGTTCTCGATGTAGTCGTGCGGGCTTTCCTCACGATTCGGGTAGCCCGACATGCCGCCGGCTTGGCGTAGTTGCTCGAACTGTGCCTGACGCCCCGTGACGATCTTGTGCACGTAGGCCTGATGCCCGGTGTCCCACAGGATTGCGTCGGTGGGCGATTCGAACACACGATGCAGCGCCAGTGTCAGTTCGACCGCACCGAGGTTGCTTCCGAGGTGGCCGGCGTTCTCTGCGACGGCTTGCACGATGAAGTCGCGGATCTCACCGGCGAGGTCGTTCAGCGCTGGATAGCTCAGTTCGCGAAGGTCGGAAGGTTCCCGTATGTCCTGCAGGGCCATGGCAGGGATCACGCTACCGCTGCTCGCGACCGCGTGCTGTATCAGCGACGCCCAGTACTTGCGTGTCGGCCCGGCCGCGCTAGGAATCGC
>JANOYI010000261.1:0-3331 GCA_031428795.1 Ilumatobacteraceae bacterium
GGGGCACTGGCAGTGCGAAGGAGAGGCAATCCCTCGACTCCGCTCGGGATGAGCGGTTCGGTTCGCTATTTCGATCAACCCTGCGAACGAAGTCGAGATGCCATCTGGTGTGCCACACTCACGGCCCGATGGTTTCGCAGCTCCTCCTGCTCCTGGCGCTCTCGGCCGAGCCCAACACCGCCACCATCCTGGTGCGTCGCACCGCCGTCACCCCGGCCGAAGCGAACGCGCTGATGCAGAAGGTGACCCAGCACCTCGCCGTGCCGGGTTTGCTCGAGTTCTCCGACTCGCAGCGACCAGACAACCCCACCGCGGCGAGGGCGTTTCAGCAGTTCCTCGACTCGCGCATCGCGTGGTCATCGAGTTCATCCCGGACTACACGCTGAGCTTCGACGCCAACCTGATGTGGGCCGCTCGCCCGAAGCAACAAAGCAACAAAGCAATCCCTACTCGTAAACCGACCTACTGAACGACACGCCCACCCAACGACACGGAGCACCGACATGACCACCATCGAGAACACAACCAAGTGGCACCTTCGCGACAACTGGGCACCGGTGCTCGACGAAATGACCGCGATGGAACTGCGCGTTGACGGGGCGATTCCACCCGAACTGCTTGGCACCTACATCCGCACCGGGCCGAACCCCGCTAGTGGCAAGTCCGACCACTGGTTCTTCGGTGACGGCATGGTCCACGGCATCCGCCTCGCGAACGGCAAGGCCGAGTGGTATCGCAACCGGTTCGTACAGACCCCCAACATCTCCGACCCGCTCGAGAACGCGATGGCCGGCATGGGCGACCTCGCCCGAGGCACCGGCAACACTCACGTGCTGCCGCACAACGGAGAGATTCTTTGCCTGGAGGAAGGGCACTGGCCGTGGCGCATCGATAACGAGCTGAACACGCTTGGCGTGCAGAACTACGGCGGCGCTCTCACCTGCTCGATGACAGCGCACCCGAAGGTGTGCCCGATCACCGGCGAGCTCCTCGCGTTCAGCTACCTCAACATGGGCACGCCGTACCTGCACTACATCCGTGTGAGCGCCGACGGCCAGCTGCAACAGCTTGAGGGCATCGAAATCCCCAACATGGTGATGATGCACGACTTCCAGGTCACGCAGAACTACGTCATCTTCATGGACCTTCCGGTCTGCTTCGACCTCGGCGCACTCGCCACCGGGATGCCGTTCAAGTTCAACCGCGACGCCGGGGCACGCCTTGGTGTGATGCCCCGCAACGGGACCAACGCCGACGTTCGCTGGTTCGAGATCGAGCCGTGCTACGTGTTCCACGGGGTCAACTCACACGAGAGCGGCGACACCATCGTCATGCACGTGTCGCGTCAGCCCGAGGCCTTCGGCAAGAGCAACGACGACTACGCAGAGGTCGGGCGCCTGTGGAGCTGGACGATCGATCTGACGAAGGGAACCGTCACCGAGCAGCAGCTCGACGACCGGCCCGGCGACTTCGGTCGCGTCGACGACCGGATGATCGGACTTGATGCCCGCTACGGCTACGTGATGGCCATGGGCGGCGAAGGCAACAGCGAGGAGCCCGTCTACGGCTCGGCCTTCTGGAAGTACGACCTGCACGACGGCACGTGCAAGGAGCACCAACTCGGCGCTGGCGTGCGCGGTGCCGAGCCGGTTTTTGCACCCGCCTCCGCCAACGCCGGTGAGGACGATGGCTGGGTGATCAGCCTGACGCACGACACCAACTCGAACGAATCCCGCCTGCTCATCATCGACGCCCAGAACTTTTCGGGGCCCCCTGTGGCGACCATCCACCTGCCTCGCCGGGTGCCGTACGGCGCTCACGGCAGCTGGGTGCCCGACAGCGTTTTGAACTGAGTTTCAACCCATTGAGGAACAACAAGAAAGAAGACTGATCATGTCGACGACCGAAGACCTGCCTCTGTTCCTCCGTGGTAACTGGGCGCCCCTCTCCGAGGAACGCACGCTCACCGACCTGCGCGTCGAGGGCACGATCCCCGCCGAACTGGATGGGCGTTATGTGCGCAATGGGGCCAACCCCATCACCGGCTACGCCGACCATCCGTTCCTCGGTGACGGGATGATCCACGGCATTCGCCTGCGCGACGGCAAGGCCGAGTGGTACCGCAACCGCTACGTGGCAACGCCGTTCATCGCCAATCCCAACCAGGAAGCCATCGACCTCGACTCAAGCCTCACTGACATGGCTGCATCGAAGGCCAACACCAACATCATCGGTCACGCGGGTCGGCTGCTGGCGCTCGAAGAAGGGCACTTTCCGTACGTGCTCGACGGTGGGCTGGAGACTGTCGGACCGCTCGATTTCGGAGGGGCGCTCAAGGGTTCGTTCACCGCGCACCCGAAGGTCTGCCCCGTGACGGGCGAACTGCTTGGGTTCGGCTACTCGCTGTTCGAGCCGTACCTCAAGTATCTGCGGGTGTCGGCCACCGGCGAGCTCGTGCAGGTGGAGGACATCACCGTTGGTGGGCCGACGATGATGCACGACTTCAACGTCACCCGCAACTACATCATCTTCATGGACCTGCCCGCCGTGTTCGACCTCGAGATGGCGATGCGCGGCGAGATGCCGATCCACTGGAGCGATTCCTACCCTGCTCGCCTTGGTGTCATGCCTCGCAACGGCAGCGACGCGGATGTCAAGTGGTACGGCATCGACCCGTGCTACGTGTTCCACCCGATGAACGCGTACGAGGATGGCAACAAGATCGTCATCGACGTCGCCCGCCTCGATCACATCTGGCGCGATAGCGCGATGGACTTTCCGGCGCCGTCGTTGTACCGCTGGACGATCGACACGGCAACCGGTCGGGTGCACGAGGAGCAGATCGACGATCTACCTGCCGAGTTCCCGCGCGTGGCCGACTCGGTTGTCGGCCTCAAGCACCGCTACGGCTACATGATGGCAAATGCCACCGAGCAGGCATTCGAGGAGCCGATGTCGGCAGCCGGAGCCATTCTCAAGTACGACCGCGTCGCTGGCACCCGGTCGCAGATCGACGTGGGCATGGGCAGGTTGCCGGGCGAAACGGTGTTCGTGCCATCGGCGAATGGCACCGCCGAGGACGATGGCTACCTGATGACCTATGTCTACGACGCGGCCAGCAACGAGAGCGACTTCATGATCTTCGACGCTTCCTCGATGAGCGCCGAACCCGTCGCGAAGGTCCACCTTCCGCGGGTGCCGTTCGGATTTCACGGTAACTGGGTTGCCGCGTCCGTCGCCGACTGACTGGATTAACTTACTGAGGGTAGATTTGTTCAGCTACCCGTGTTACCGTCCACAAAGAGTGCATCGCTTGGGGAAGCGGCACTCG
>JANOYI010000262.1:0-16622 GCA_031428795.1 Ilumatobacteraceae bacterium
TGTAACCGGCGGGCACAGCAAGCGCCTTCTTCACGTGTGCGTAGTGCTTGCCGACGGAATAGAAGCCGAAGACCATGATCGGGATGAGTACGGCCGGAATCCATGCGCCTTGGGCGAACTTCGACACGACCACGATCGTCGCAATGACGAACGTGGTCACGGAACCTACGGCGTTGATCGCCAAGCTCGGTTTCCAGTGCGGCTCCTTCAGCTTCAGGTGGTGGCGCACCATGCCTGCCTGGCTCAGGGTGAAGCCAGTGAACACGCCGAACGCGTAGAGGGGAATCAGTTGACTGACCTGGCCGTCGAAGATCCAGATCAGGACGCCAGCAATGACCGCCAGGAAGATGACTCCATTGGAGAACACCAGCCGGTCGCCGCGGTTCGCGAACTGGCGCGGGAGGAAACCATCCTTGGCGATGATGCTGGAGAGGCGCGGAAAGTCCGCGTAGGCAGTGTTGGCCGCAAGGATGAGGATGGCGAATGTGGAGATCTGCATGATCCAGAACAACACCCCCTTCCCGCCGTACACCTGAGCGGCCATCAGCGCGATCCCAGTGGGATCGTTCTCTCCACGGATCGGCTTGAGATGAGAGGCGAGCACGGATACGCCGAGGAAACAGGTGCCCAGGATGGCTCCCATGATCATGAGGGTGTGCGCCGCGTTCCTGCTCTCGGGCTTTTTGAAGGCGGGTACACCGTTGGACACAGCTTCGACGCCGGACAAGGCGACTGCGCCGGACGAGAACGCCCGCAACAGCATCAAGATGCTGAGGCTCTTCGCACTCTCCGCGAGTTCGACTGCTTCTGCGCTGACAGCGGCGGGGTCGATCTCGTCAATGTTCTTCAGTACAAAGATACGAACGAGGCCGACGACGATGAGTACCACCAGCGACAGCACGTAGATGTAGGTGGGCGGCGCGAACAACGCTCCCGACTCCTTGAGCCCACGAAGGTTTGCCAGTGTCATCATCAACACGCAAAAGAGGCAGAGCGGTACGGTCCACTTTGTGTCGAAACCAAACGCGGACCGTATGGCGAGCACACCAGCGGAAACTGACACGGCGACCGTGAGGATGTAATCCACCAACAGTGCCGACCCAGCTACCAACGAAGGGATTGTGCCGAGGTTCTCCTTGCTGACCACGTAGCTGCCGCCACCGCTGGGGTACGCGTAGATCGTCTGGCGGTAGCTGGTCACCACGATCAGCAGCAGCACGGCCACCACCATGGCAATCGGTACGAGCTTGCCGAACGCTGCATAACCGACGCCAGCGCCGACTGACACGCTGAGCAGAACGTGGAGAATCTCGTCGGTCGCGTAGGCCGTGGACGAGATGGCGTCGCTGGCGAAGACCGGCAGTGCGATTTTCTTGCCGAGACGTTGATGCCCTTCATCGGCACTTGCGATGGGGGTGCCGATGACGAGGCGCTTGAGGGACTGGAACATATGTGTTGCGGAGCCTATGTCGGGTTACAGTTTCAATTGCAATGCCGTCGATGAGAGGCCGCGGGCCCCGGGTGGCAAGAAGTACCAGTGGAGGACCAGAGTCGTGCATGTAGTGATCGTGGGTTGCGGGCGAGTCGGCTCGTCTTTGGCTCACAACCTCATCGGTGAGGGGCACACCGTTGCCATCATCGACCGCAAGCCTGTTGCGTTCGAGCGTCTCGGTAGTGACTTCTCTGGCGACAAGTTCGTCGGCATTGGTTTCGACCGCGATCTGCTGGTGAAGGCCGGCATCGAGAAGGCTGAAGCCCTCGCCGCGGTCACCAATGGCGACAACTCCAACATCCTCGTCGCCCGCGTCGCACGCGAGACGTTCGGAATCGAACGAGTCGTCGCTCGCATCTACGACCCGCAGCGAGCAGCCGTGTATCAGCGCCTCGGCATCGCCACCGTGGCTCCAGCACTGTGGACCACCGAGCGCGTGTTGCGCCGGTTGGTGCCCGACGTGCTGGCCGTCGAGTGGGTAGATCCGTCGGCCAAGGTATCCCTCGTGGAGCGCTCATTCGGCAACGCCTGGGCGGGCCATCGAGTGCTGGAAGCGGAGAGCTCCGGCATCCGTGTGATGGCTGTCAGCCGGCTTGGTTCCGCAATGTTGCCGACGGCAGACCTCGTGGTGCAAGAAGGCGACGTTGTCTACCTCGCCGTTGCGCACGACGCCATCTCGCAACTGACCGACCTCACCCTCAACCCGCCCGCAGCGCACTAGGAGCTTTAGATGAATGTTGTGATTGCAGGCGGGGGAAGTGTTGGGCGGTTCATCGCCGAGCAGCTCGTCGGTGGCGGGCACCACGTCACCATCGTGGACAATGAGGCGCGGGTCGTTGCGCAATACGAAGGCACCATCGAAGGCGTCCACTGGCTGAAGGGTGATGGCTGCGACGTCGGAGCACTGAAGGCCGCGGGCCTGGAACGTGCTGACGTCATCGCATCAGTCACCGGCGATGACGAGGACAACCTCGTCATCTCGTTGCTCGCCAAGCAAGAGTTCGCCGTGCCGCGCGTTGTTGCGCGTGTGAACAACCCGAAGAACGAATGGATGTTCAACGAGACCTGGGGCGTCGATATCTCGGTCAGTACTCCGCACCTCATCACCGGCTTGGTGCAAGAGGCTGTGTCAGTCGGTTCGTTCGTGCGCCTGCTCTCGTTCGAAGGCGGCAAGGCGAAGCTGGCCGAAGTCACCCTCGCGGAGAATTCGCCGGCTGCTGGTCGCGAGATCGCCGAAGTCGGCTTCCCGCGCGACACAACGGTTGTTGCCGTGCTGCGCGAGGAGAAGGTCGTGGTACCGCGCGGCGACACGATCCTTCGGGTCGGCGACGAAGTGCTGATCCTCGTCACCGCTGAGAGCGAAGACGCAGCGCGCTCCCTGCTCATCGGCTGACAACGACGCGGGTTGCCGCTCTAGTGTTGCGGCAGCAGCGTGTATGCGGGGTTGAGCATCACGAGGCGATTGCGTTCGGAACGCGCCACGCCTTCCAATACGAGTGCCCGGTTGTGGTCGACACCGCCGAGGTGCCGTCGGCCGGTGAACACTGCGACCACAGTGCCGGTTCCGTCATCGACCGTGATCTCGAACGTGCTGATTCCCGAGAGGGGCTTGACCTTCATGCGAGTGATCTCGCCGCCCACACGGACGGGCGTACGGGCCGACACGTTACCGATGCAGGTCAGGCCGAGTCCGGAGAAACGATCTTGCAGCCGTCGATCATCGAGCTCATCGACGGATGTGCGCAATCGTTTGGTGAGGTCGCGAAGGCCCATGCCTGAATGCTACGGCGAAGCGTTGATACAGCCGGTCTACGCTTGGAGCATGTGCCGCAACATCACCACACTTCGCGGACTCGAGCCGATCGCAACGCCGGTCGAGATCGAGGCCGCCGCCCGGCAGTACGTGCGCAAAATCAGTGGCGTGCAAAAAACGTCTCCCACTACCGAGGCCGCGTTCGAAGCCGCCGTTGCAGAGATCGCTCACATCACTGCACACCTGTTGGCAGATTTGCCGCCGCGCAAACAGCCACCGCCCACGCTGCCACCGCTTCGACGGGTGAGGGTGGCGCGCGTTAGTTGACGGTGTCGGCCAGGATGTCGTCGAGCAGGCCGTCATCGACCGCGCCGAAGAGTTGCTGAACACCGCCATCCGCGTCGATGATCACCAGTGCAGGCTGCGAGGGCACCTCAAAGCGGGCGAACACGTCGCCCGGGTCGTCGCTGACCTGAGGAAATGTCAGTCCGTGCTTGTCGACGAACCCTTGGAATGCATCGTCGCTGCCAAACCATGCGACGCCGACGAAAACAACCTTGTCGGCCCACCGAATACTTGCCTCCTCGACCGAGGGGGCTTCCCGATTACACGTGCTTCAAGTGGGCGCCCAGAACCACAGGGCCACAGTGCGGCCCGCATATTGGGTGAAATCCAGTGAGCCACCCCCGAGCAGCGGTGCCGCGAACTGCAGAACTTCGGGGGCGGCCTCTGCGGCAGTGTCGGCGGGTGTTGGTGCACCAGTTGATGCCGTCTCGACCACTTGAGTAGTGGCTGGCGCTTCGGACGCCAGGGTCGTGGACGTCGGCGTTGTGGGTGCTGGGGTGACTGCAGTCGCACTCGGCTCTCCCGTGGAGACGGAATCGTCGCCGCAGGCCGACAGCGCTGCGATGCACAATGTTGCGGCGAGTAGTCGGCGGCGCATGGCGGCGAACCATAGCCCCGTATCCTGGCCAGCGTTATGCGCACCCGTACATTGCTTCTTTGGGCCGTGACGTGCGGTCTCGCCATTCTGCTCGCGGGCGGTATTCAGCTTTTTCGTCTTGCCAATCAGGAAAGTACAACTGTTCCGCTGTCGGTTGGCGCAACTGGCTCGGCCGGTGACGCGATTGTGACGGTTGACGACGTCGACGTCACCGATACTGCGCTCGTCGTCACGGTCACTCTGGGGGGCGTCGACGACGCTGACGGACTCGACGGATTCTCGTTGGTGGCTCCAAACACACGAATCGCGCCCGACCCTGACCGTTCAGTCGAGACCGCGTGCACCGGCTTCACGGTTGCTGAGGTCACCTGCACGCTCAGCTTTCCCAGCGAAGGGCTCACCGGCTCGGATCGTCAGTTGTTGCTGATCCGGGCCGAAGACCAGGTTCGTTGGAAGCTGGTGTAATCGGTACCACCCACCGCGAGGCCCACGCCTAGCAGGTACCGTTGCCCTCGCAGACTTCATCCGCCCCCCACCAGAGTGGAGCTCATACAAACATGGACCAGCAGCACTTCGACCTCGTCGTGATCGGTGGTGGCCCCGGCGGCTATGGCGCAGCGTTGTACGCAACGTCCGCTGGCCTCAACGTAGCGCTCGTGGAGAAGGGTGCGCTCGGCGGGACCTGCCTGAACCGGGGCTGTATTCCTGCGAAGGCGTTCCTCGAGTCCGCCGCGGTCAACCGCCACGTCCAACACGCTGCGGAATTCGGCATCGAGAGCAGCGCCCCAGTTGTCAACTTCGCTGTCGCCCAGGCGCGCAAGCAGAAGATTGTCGACGGCATCGTCAAGGGGCTCGCGGCGTTCATGAAGTCGAAGAAGATCACGGTACTCGACGGCATCGGCACGCTCGGCGCCAACCACGCCGTGACCGTCGCTCACACCGATGGCAGCAGCAGCACCGTCACAGGTACCAACGTTGTGCTCGCCTCGGGCAGCGTGCCGCGCACCATCCCTGGCTTCGAGCCGTCTGGTCCTGTCATGACCAGCGATGAAGTGCTGATGCTGAACTACGTGCCCGCGCGGGTCGCGGTCATCGGTGGCGGAGCAATCGGGTGCGAGTTCGCCAGCACCTTCGCCGACCTCGGCGCACAGGTCACCATTCTTGAGGGTCTGCCGAAGATCCTTCCGGGGCTCGACAGCGACGTCGCCAACGTCGTCGTGCGCAGCTTCAAGAAGAAGAACATCGACATCAAGACCGGGGTCAAAGTCCTCGGTCACACACCAAATGGCTTCGGCGGCACCACGGTTCACTTTGGCGCCACCGACAGTGACGCGCAGAACCTGGAAGTCGATGCAGTAGTGGTCAGCATCGGTCGTCGTCCGTTCTCCGATCAGTTGGGCCTGCAGGGCACCGCCGTTGCGGTCAGTGATCGCGGCTTCGTCGAGGTCGACCAGTACTGCCGCACCGCGGAGCCGGGGGTCTACGCCGTTGGCGACCTCATCAACACTCCCGCGCTTGCGCACGTCGGGTATGCAGAAGCGATTCTGGTCGTCAAGCACATCCTCGACGAGGCGCCAAGCCCGATTCGCTACGACCGTGTGCCGTGGGCCATCTACTGCCATCCCGAAGTCGCGTTCTCCGGCCCAAGCGAAGAAGCTGCCCGCGAGGCTGGCTTCGATGTGGTGGTCGCCAAGCACCAGTATCGCGCCAATGCCCGCGCGCAGATCCTTGGTGAGCTGGACGGCTTGGTCAAGGTGATTGCAAAGAAGAACGCCGACGGAACAGCCGGTCAGGTGCTCGGCGTGCACATGGTCGGACCGTGGGTCACCGAGCAGCTCAGTGGCGGCTACCTTGCCGTCAACTGGGAAGCCACGGTCGCCGAAGTCGCAGAGTTCATCCAACCCCACCCAAGCCTCACCGAACTTTTCGGTGAAACCGTCCTCTCGCTCACAGGCCGCAGTCTCAACGCATAACGGCAACGCCTGAGCGGACCATCGCAGTACACCGTTTCGCACAGACACTCGCAACAGACACATCGCAAGACATACACCGCAACAGAATTCGAATACGAGGAGCACTCCATCATGGCCGACGTCACCCTCCCTCAACTGGGCGAGACAGTCACCGAAGGCACGATCACGCGCTGGTTCAAGAAGGTTGGCGACACCATCGCCGCTGACGAGCCGTTGTTCGAGGTCAGCACCGACAAGGTCGACACCGAAGTGCCTTCGCCGGTCGCCGGAGTTGTCACCGAAATCCGCGCCGCCGAAGGCGACACGGTGCCCGTCGGTGCAGTGATCGCAGTCGTCGGCTCAGCCGACGCAGCCCCGGTTGCGGCCCCTGTCGTCGAGGCCCCCGCACCGGTCGTCGAGGCACCGCGTGAGGCCCCGCCCGTCGTCGAGGCTCCCGCACCTGTCGTTGAGGCACCGCGTGAGGCCCCGCAGGTCATCGAGGCTCCCGCTGCCGCCCCCGTTGCCGAGGTCGCCGCTGCTGCGCCCGTCGCTGAAGCTCCCGTTCCAGTCGCTGAATCGCCTGCTGCGCCGGTCGATGACGAAGCCCTGGGCAATGACAACCGTTTGCTGTCGCCGGTGGTTCGCCGCCTGGTCTCAGAGCATCGCATCAACCCCGACGACGTCACCGGCACCGGGCCCGGCGGTCGCATCACCCGCGACGACGTGCTGGACTTCATCGATAGGAAGCAGCTCGCACCCGCCGCCGCGGTAGCAGCGCCCGCACCGGCTGCCGCCGCCCCCGTTGCCGCCGCACCCGATCCCGTTGCCGCTGCACCGGCACCGGTCGCACCCGCACCTGTCGCACCCGCGCCCGTCGCTGCTGCGCCCGTCGCAGCCGCGGCACCTGCACCTGTCGCTACGCCCGCTGCGCCTGCGCCCGCCGTGGTCTCGGGCGACCGCGACACGGCCGTGTCGCTCAGCAAGATTCGCAAGCTCACCGGCAGCCACATGGTGATGAGCAAGGGTGTCAGCCCGCACGCGTTCAGCGTGGTCGAGGTCGACTTCGCCAACGTCGACGCCACCCGCAGCAAGGTGAAGGACGAGTGGAAGGCAGCCGAGGGCTTCAGCCTGACGTACCTGCCGTTCATCACCCGGGCCATCGTCGATGCCTTGGACGAGTTCCCGTACCTCAACGCCAGCGTCGGAGAGAACGAACTGATCGTGCACAACTTCATCGACGTCGGCATTGCGGTCGACCTCGATTTCCAGGGACTGCTCGTTCCCGTGGTACGCAGCGCCGACACAAAGCGTCTTCGTGCCATTGCCCGCGAGATCAACGACCTTGCCAGCCGTGCCCGCACCCGCAAACTCAGCCCTGACGAGATCAGCGGCGGCACGTTCACCATCAGCAACAACGGCTCGGCCGGCAGCGTACTCACGATGCCGATCATCAACCAGCCGCAGGTCGCCATCCTCTCGACCGACGCCATCGTTCGAAAGCCGGTCGTGGCGCAATTGGCAGCTGGCGGCGAAGCGATCGTCATTCACCCCGTTGGCAATCTGGCAATGAGCTGGGACCACAGGGCCTTTGACGGCGCGTATGCCGCTGGCTTCCTGGTAAAGGTGAAGCAATTGCTGGAGACCCGCGACTGGTCGCAGGAGCTCTGAGTCCCACCGTGGCCACCAACGACGCAGCACTGCATGTGCGTTGGCTTGGCAGGGTGCCCTACCGCGAGGCGCTCGCGCTGCAACAGGCAATGTTCGAGCGCGGCTCCAAGGACCATCTGCTGTTGCTTGAGCATCCTCATGTCTTTACGCACGGCCCGCGTGCCGATCTCGCGATGAATATGAAAATGGCACCGTCAGCTGTCGGCGCGGAGCTGGTGAGCGTGCGACGTGGCGGCGACGTGACGTATCACGGCCCCGGTCAGTTGGTGGGCTATCCGATCGTCAATGTGCCCAACGCCTTGGGTGCTAGCGACCATGTCTGCGCAATACAGCGACTGATCGTGGGCACACTCACCGAGTTGGGTGTCGCCGACGTTGGGTGTCTGCCCGAGTATCCCGGCGTATGGGTGGGTGTCAGCGGGCCCAACCCGCGCAAGATCTGTGCGATCGGCGTACGCCTCGCTCGCGGCCGCACGATGCACGGCTTCGCGCTCAACGTCCGCACCGACATGGCGTACCTGCGCGACTACATCGTGCCCTGCGGTATCGGCGACAAGCCGGTCACCTCGCTGGCCGAGGAAGGCATCGAGGTCGACCTCACGACGGTTGTCGACATCGTTTCGCGCCGCGCCGGCGAATTGTGGGGGAGCGGTGCAGTCGAACGTCAGGACGTTGCGTGGAAGGCGCGGCCCGACGATCTCTCGCCGTTCTCGCGTGGGGCTGGCCCCGGCGGCATCGTTCGTCAGGCAGCCGACCACGGTGTTGTGGCGGCAGTCGTGGCGGCCACCGGCCAGCGCGCAGCGGCGCGGCTCGAGCAAGCGGGCGTCAGCGACGGTCTGTCCATCAGTACCCGGAAGCCCGAGTGGCTGCGGCCCAAGGTCACCATCGGGGTCGAAGTGCTGGGGCTCAAAAAGACAGTGCGCGATCACGGCCTTGTCACCGTCTGTGAGGAGGCTGGCTGCCCCAACCTGAGCGATTGCTGGGCCGATGGCACAGCGACGTTCATGGTCCTCGGCGAGCGGTGCACCCGTGCCTGCGGCTTTTGTCTGGTCGACACACAAAAGCCGCTGCCTCCTGCCGCCGATGAGCCGCAGCGTGTTGCGGCCGCCATTCGCGAAATGAATCTGGCTCACGCCGTCCTCACGATGGTTGCGCGCGACGACCTCATCGACGGGGGCTTCGCTCATGTCGCGGCGTGCGTGGCGGCTATCCGCAAGGCTCGACCGGGCACGACGATCGAGACACTGGTCAGCGATGCGAAGGGTGACGAGACGTCACTCGGGTTACTGTTCGCGCCCGGCCCGGGTCGGCCCGACGTGTTCAATCACAACGTTGAGACAGTTGCTCGCCTGCAGCGCGCCGTTCGTCCGAGTGCCGGGTACGCCCGCAGCCTGGCCGTATTGGCGCGAGCGAGAGCAGCAGGGTTGACCACCAAGACCGGCTTCATGCTCGGCCTTGGCGAGACCGCCGCCGAAGTGGCCGGGTTGCTGAGCGACGTTGCCGCCGTCGGCGTCGACATCGTGACCATCGGTCAGTACCTGCGACCCACCACGAACCACCTTCCCGTGGCGCGCTGGGCCGACCCCGGTGAGTTCACTTCCTGGAAGGCATTGGGAGAGTCGCTCGGCATCGGCCACGTCGAGGCCAGCCCGCTGACTCGCAGTAGCTATCACGCCAAGCAAGCCGCCGACGCAGTGCGGGCCAGCACAGCGTCCGTGTCGTTCGCCTAAACCTTGACGGTCTCGGCGGCAGCAGCCTCTTCGGCGCGAAGCCGCAGCATGACCGGGCGCGTGAGAGCGATATAGGCGAAGCCAGCCAGACCCGCTGCACTTGCGAATGCGGTGATTGTCCAACGAACTCCGACAGCCTCTGAGAGCAGTCCGGCGCCGAGGCCAGCGATGCTCATGACCAGCGTGACAATCGCGAAATCACCAGCCATCACGCGACCTCGAATGTGGTCCGGTGTGCGCATCTGAAGCCCGTAGGTGCTGAGCGTCCACTGCGAGCCGCCGCCGAGGTGACCGAGCGCGATGAAGATTGCGGCAACCCAAATCACAGGTGCCCAACCTGCGGCGAGATACGAGGCGCTGAACCCGACGCCGGCCAGTCCACAGATCTGCAGGACTTTGGCCACGCTGCCCTTGGCGAAACGTGATGCAATCAACGGACCCAAACCAGCTCCGACACCGCGGGCTGCCAACAACATGCCGGTGCCGCCGTCGCCCCATCCGAACACCGACGTCGCCAGCACCGGTAGCTGGCTGACCGTGCCCGCTCCGATGGCGAAGGTGGACTTACTGGCGATCAACGCGAGTACCACGTGGTCCTTGCGGGCATAACTGACGGCCTCGGCGATGTCGGCCAACGGCTTCATTGCTGGACGATTGGCGTGCTGTGGTTCCTGCATCGGTCGGCGAACGAGTGTGAATAGACCGAGGGCGATCAGGAACGACACGGCATTCGCAATGAACGCTGCTTGGCGACCGAAGGCCTGGCTGAAGACTCCGCCGAGTGCGGCGCCGACCGCAAGCATGACGCCCCAGGTGCTGCCGAAGAGTGCGTTGGCGACTCGCAGTTCCTCAGGGTTGCGGGCCAAGTTCGGAACGCCGGCGTCGATTGCTGGCTTCACAAATGCGGCCAACCCACTGATGACCCCTTGAAACAGGAACAACGGCCACACGTTGCTGTCCGAGGCCGTCAACAGCCCGCCAGCGGCGACCATTTGCAGCGCCGAAACGATGAGCAACAGGCGACGCCGATCGAACCGGTCCACGCTGACACCGGCAATGGGGGACACGAGGAACGACGGCAGGGAGAACGACACGAATGCCAGCGAGACCAGGAACTCGCTGTCGGTTGCGTCCTTGATCATGCCGGTGACCGCGACGAAGGAGAACCAGTCGCCCATGAAGGAGATGACCTGGGCGATGAATAGCCAACGCAGGTCGCGGTTCGTGCGCAGCAACTTCATCATGATGCGCATCGAGCCGTCATCGTGTGGCGTGGGCGCGTAACAGGTGCGCGAGGCACTCTGTCAGCTTGACCGCCGTGGGCACGTGTAGGAACTCGTTCGGCCCGTGAGCGTTGGAACCCGGCCCGAGCGCGCCAGTGATGACGAACTGCGCCTCCGGGAACATCTCGCCGAGCATGCCCATGAACGGGATCGAGCCACCTTCGCCGAACGCCCGCGTGGGCCGGCCGAAGGCGGTGGTGCTGGACTCGTCGAGCGCTACCTGCAGCCATGGTGCAAACGTCGGAGCGTTCCACCCCGGGCCGCTGTGGCCGCCGATGAACTGCACGCGCGCGCCGTACGGCGGGTCGCTGGTGAGGGCTGCTTCGAGTGCGGCAAGCGCGCCTTCGCCGTCACACGTGGGTGGCAGGCGGACGCTGAGGTGCAGCGTGGTGTGCGGGCGAAGTACGTTGCCCGCGATCTCCACGGGCGGAATACCGTCGACGCCGGTGACACTGAGCGACGGCTTCCAGGTGCGTGCCAACAGCTGCTCGGCCGGGTCGTGGACCATCGGCTGGGCGTCGTCGACGAACGGGAAGTGGCCACCGATGGGGAACTCGGCGGAGGTGTCGCGCGCCTGCTGAACTCGGTCGGCGGGGATCTCGACGTGCAGCTCGGGCAGCAGAATCTCGCCGGTGGCGCTGTCCTCGATGCGGTCCAACAGGGTGCGCAGAATTCGGAACGATGATGGGACGACGCCGCTGGCCTCGCCGCTGTGCACCCCTTCGGTGAGGATGTCGACGCGCAGGTCGCCGCCGACGAGACCGCGCAGCGAAGTGGTGACCCACATCCGTTCGTGATCGAGGCAGCCGGAGTCCAGGCACAGCACCAGCGTTGGGGAACCAATCCGGTCGGCGAGCGCGTCGAGATACGCGGGCAGGTCGGGGCTGCCGCTCTCCTCGCTGCCCTCGATGAGCACGATCAGTCGCGAGTGCGGTGTGCCGGCCAACTGCGCAGCCTCGATGGCCAGGAGCGAGGCAAAGGCCGCATAGCCGTCGTCGGCGCCGCCGCGACCATAGAGACGGTCGCCCTCCAGCACTGGCTTCCACGGGCCCAGGTCGTCGCGCCAACCGACCATCTCCGGCTGCTTGTCGCAGTGGCCGTAGAGCAGCACCGTGTCATCAGCGGGGCCACCAGCAAATGCGGGAACCTCGGCCACGATGAGCGGACTACGGCCAGGTAGCTCCAGGACTTCCACGGTGAGGCCAGCGATGGTACGGGCAGCACACCAAGCGCGAATCATCTCGGTTGCGTGATCCTGGAAGCCGTGCGCCTTCCAATCCGGGTCGTATGCCTGCGAGACGCACGGAATGCGGATGTAGTCGTGCAGCATCGGCAGCACATCGCCTGCCCACACGGCCGCGACGTGATCGGCGATCACTGATTCGGTGGTGCTCAACGGCGTACCGAGGCAATTCGCTCCATGACCCGCTCGGCCTCGGCGACCATGCTGCGCACGATGTCGCCTGCGGACTCGAGCGTGTTGATGGCGCCAACACCTTGACCGCACGGCATGAACTCGCGGCTGGAGTCGACCTGCAGCCCATCGGCGCCACCGAGGTGGTTGACGCCGGCCTTCATGCTGGCGATGGCCTGCTGCGGGAACGGCTGCAGTTCTTCGGGGTGCTGCTCGAAGTGGTTGGTCCACTCGGTGCGCACCACGCGACAGGTCTTGCCCGTGTAGCTCTTACTGATGACGGTGCCGTCCTCGGCGAGACCGAGTAGGGCGTCCTTGTATCCGGCGACGGCGCGGGCTTCGTGGGTGGCGATAAAGCGAGTGCCGATCCACACACCATCGGCGCCCAGCGCGAGCGACGCGGCCAATCCACGACCGTCGAACAGGCCGCCGGCGGCGACCACAGGAACCTTGTCGCCCACGGCATCAACCACCTGCGGGACGAGTGCGAGCGTTGCGACGGTGCCGGTGTGGCCACCGCCCTCGGTGCCCTGCGCGACCACGAAATCCACGCCACTGGCGACTGCGCTGACGGCGTGGCGAACCTTGCCGCACATGCTGCCGACGAGAATGTTCTTCGAGTGCAGAAGATCGATGGCTTCGCGGGGCACGCCGAGACCGGCCACGAAGATGCGGGCGCCACCGTCGATGACGCTCTGGATGCCCTTCTCCACCTGGCCGGGCATGGCGGTGAGCAGGTCGACACCGAACGGCTTGCTGGTGGCGGCGCGTACGAGTGCCATCTCTTCGGGCAGTTCGTCTTCGCCCATCGTGCTGGCGCCGAGCGTGCCGATGCCGCCGGCCTCGCTGACGGCGGCGACGAGGCGGTGATAGCTGACGCCACCCATTCCAGCCAGCATGACCGGGTGTTCGATGTCGAGCAGATCAGTGAGTCGAGTGTGCAGAGCCATGCCCCCGTCCGTACTCCCGCCCACCCCCGCAGCTCCGACCCGGTCTTCTGCCTCCAGTCCAATTATGAACCCATGCTCTGGAAGTGGGTGGGGGCGGATGTTGGTGCAGGCTTTAGGTCGCCGCCTCGCAGATAAGCGGCCGGCCGGGTGTATTCAGTTTTGCTCAGCGACAACTTTCCTTGCACCAACAGGCGCAAAGCGCAACACAAGTTGTCGCTGAGCAAAAGCAACTGTGCCCAGTCCGGTGCCGCCGCCTGGCGCAGTTGCCGCATCTCGGCCCCGCCACTTCGAGAGCATGGGTGAAAAACTGGAGCCTCAACGACTCGACTGGTAGGGGGGTTGCTGGCGGAAGAAGTTGCGGTGCCAGCGGCGGGGAGTGAGCAGGACAGCGCGGGGCTCGTCCTCGAACATCCACCGCACGAAATTGCGACGGGTCCAGCCGGTGAGGCCGACCAGCCGGATAGCACCGCGGGCCAGCAATGGACGTTTCAGCCAACCGTTGAGCACATCCGACATGCGGTGGTCGGCGAAGAGGTGATGACGTACGGCTGTCTCATATGAGTCGCGAACGCTCGCCGGGTCAAGTGCGCCGCCAACGACGATGGCCTCCGCCGCCAGCCGGCCCGTGAGCACGGCCTGGCCGATGCCCTCGCCGGTCATCACGTCGGTGACCCGCGCCGCGTCGCCGACGAACAACACCCGGCCGCTCGACAGCACAGCCTTGTCGACGCCTGCGGGAATCGGCCACGCAGTGACTCGATCCTCCAGCACGACGTCGGGGCCGAGAGCAGCGCGAATGTGTGCCCGATCAATGAGTCCCGCCCAATCGGCGTTCATCGTTTTGCCGGTGCGACTGCCGTCGCGCAACACACCGAAGCCAAGGTTCACGCGACCATCGGGAAGCGGAAAGCTCCAGGCGTAGCCCGGCAGGAAGTCGGGTTCGAACCACACGTACAGCCTGTCCGCGGCGGGGCCCGTCACACCGTTCGCATATTGGCGGAATGCGTGCCACTCGCCCAGGTAACCGGGCTCAGCAAGCCCCATCGCCTTACGCACCGGCGACCACATGCCATCGGCCGCGATCACGTAACGGGCAGTCACCGTGCCGAGACCCTCGACCTCTGCATCCACACGATCCTGCAGCACCTGTAGGTCGCTCAATGCATGGCCCTCGCGGACAACGGCACCAACATCGACGGCCAGGCGAAGCAGCGCATGATCGAGTTCTCGGCGAGGTGTGGTGGCAGCGAAGATTCCGCCACCGGGCATCTCCAGACGGACCTCGCGACCCGACGGCGACCGCAGCCACGCCTCGGTGACGGTCTGCCAATTCGGCACGTGCTCGGGCAGCAGTCCGAGCGGCTCCAACTCGCGCAGCGCAAGCGTCGTCAGGCCGTCACCGCAGCACTTGTCGCGAGGAAAGGTGGCTTTGTCGATGACCATGACCGACCGTCCAGCGCGGCGCAGCCAGATTGCCGCTGCGGCCCCGGCTGGCCCGCCGCCGACGACGAGCACATCAACAGGAGCGGGGGAGTCAGCCACGACCGAGAGGCTACGCCGCGGTCGCTATAGCTTCACCGTGCCCATGCGCCGGGCGGGCCGCATGACGCCACTCCACAGGGCGCGTTGAGTGATGACGCGATTCCGGAGGTCGGGAATGAGGGGGTAGAACGCGTCGCCGGGACAATTCGTGTAGGTCATGTCGCGGTGGCCAGCGACGATCGGCGTGGTGACCACGGTGCCGCTCTCGAACTTGTTCGAACCGCGTGAAACGAAGGATGTGGTCGCCCCTGATGAGGTGTCCAGTCGGTAGGCATCAGCCAGCCACGCCAGCACCTTCGCGGTGGCGTTCATCGCTGCGTTGGTCGGTGCGACCGACGTGAAGTCACCAAGCAAACACACCAACTGGGCGAACCCCTGGCTGCCGCCGGTGGCGTCTGCCTGCACAGGGAAACCGAGGGCACCTGCGCGACCCTCCCACACGTCGCCGTCGCGGCCGACGAAGAACTGATAGCACACGTCGTTCCAGCCCTTCTCGGGGCCGGTGTGATAGCGGTAAACGCTGCGGATGACGTCGCGTGCGTTGGTGTAACTGTTGGGGCTGGCGGTGTGGTGCACCAACAGGAACTGTGGCTTCTCGGGGTAGATCGGCCCCTTCGGCGCCAGGTCGGCGCCCCATGCCGCCCGGGGATAGATCGACAACCCGGGCATGATCGCCACTGCGGGAACGGCAGGGGGCGCCGCCTGGGCTGTGGACGCTGAGATGGACGCGACGGCGTGCCCAGCCACCAGGGCAGTGCCAGCGGCAACAAACTTTCCTATTGCTTCTCGGCGCGTCGGCTCGCAGTCACACATACACGCCACCTTATGATGCGGGGCCGACGGGTGTTACTCCCGCCGAATCGAGCGTTCTGAACCGAGAGGGTCCCAATGAGCAGACTTTGTGAAGGCCGCGTGGCCATCGTCACCGGCGCGGGCCGTGGCATCGGCCGCGAGCACGCCTTGAGCCTGGCGTACCACGGTGCGAAGGTTGTCGTGAACGACCTTGGCGGCAACGTAGACGGCAGCGGCGGCGACCTGAGCCCGGCTGACCAGGTGGTCGAGGAGATCAAGGCGTTCGGTGGCGAAGCCGTCTCCAACGGCGACAGCGTGTCGTCCTGGGAAGGTGCGCAGCGACTCATCAACACTGCCATCGAAACGTTCGGCGACCTGCACGTCGTCGTCAACAACGCTGGCATCCTGCGCGACCGGGTGCTGGCCAACATGACCGAAGAGGAATGGGACTCAGTCATCAACGTGCACCTCAAGGGCACGTTCGCCCCCAGCCGTTGGGCCGCTGCCTACTGGCGTGAGCAGAGCAAGGCCGGCAAGCCGGTTTCGGGTCGCATCATCAACACCACCTCGGTCAGCGGCATCTACGGCAACCCCGGCCAGACCAACTACGGCGCAGCCAAGGCCGGCATCGCGGCGTTCAGCAACATCGCTGCGCTGGAGCTTGCTCGTTATGGCGTCACGGTCAACTCGGTCGGTCCGGTCGCGCTCACCCGCATGACCGAAGGCCTTGGGCCAGCTCCAGAGACAGACGAAGCCCGCGAGGCACGCTCGCCGCGTTGGATCGCCCCGATCGTCACCTGGCTCGCCAGCGAGGAGTCGGCTGGCGTCACCGGTCGTGTCTTCGAGGCCAGCGGTCAGCTGCTGGCTGTTGCCGAGGGCTGGGTCCGCGGTCAGACGCATGCACCCGTCGACGACCCCACGCTGCTCGGCCCCATCGTGGCCGAGATGCTGTCCAAGACACGCCCCAACTCGGGCATGAACGGCGAGCCCGGTGGCTGGCCCCAGATTCAAGTGAAAGGCTGATCCGTTCAAGTGGGTCGGGACTAGCCGCCGCTTCGCTCTGGCCGCTCCCTCCCTCTGGCTCGTCGCTGGCGCATTCCCTC
>JANOYI010000263.1:0-25206 GCA_031428795.1 Ilumatobacteraceae bacterium
CGATTCGTCGTTGGATTCACCGTAACGGCGAGCTGCTAGGGCCCGAACAGGTCCGTGCAGCCGAGCCCGGCGTGTACGACGAGCTCGACGAGTTCGACCGCATCGTGGAAGCAGCTGCCGCCGGCATCACCGACGCATCCCGTCCGTGGCTGCACGCTGACGCTGCGGCACTCGATGCGCAATCGCTGGCCGACGTCGCCGACCGGGCGCAGCTGGGCGAGCTCGCACGACTGTTCAAGTCACGCGACTCGCAAGGAGAGTTCGCCGAGGAGCCGGGCCGTGTGTCGCTGCTGTTCGTTGCCCAACAACGCGCGTATCACGCGTTGCACAGCCCCGGAGTCACGGTGAAGTCGCATCGAGTAGCGGGTGGTTTCAGCGCGGTCGCCGAAGGCATGGCCGTGCCGCTGGCCGACGTGTTGACCTTTGGTGAGCATCTGGTCGGCATCGAGCAGGACAGTGACGGGGTCATCGTGTCCACCGACCGCCGCACTCTTCGCGCCGACCACCTGGTGGTGGCATGTTCGCTGGTCCCGCTCCGGAAGGTTGCCTTCCACAACGCACCGCCGACGGCGCTGCGAGCGGCAATCGACGAGCTGGGCTACGGCACCGTCACCAAGACGGCCGTGCAATGGCCCCAACGTGCATGGCCAGCCGGTTACGCGACCACAGCGGGGCGTGCGCAGCGGGTGTACGAACCAACCATCGACCAGCTCGGCAAGCCCGGCGTGTTGATGGCGTATTGTGGTGGCGACGGCGGTCGCGAGTGGGCGAAATTGTCGGAGGCCGATCGCATTGCGCTGGCGGCCAGCGAGATGTCGGCCATGTACCACCTCGACGACTCACCATTGGGCGGCTTCTCTCGGGCATGGAGCAACGAGCAGCGATACGGCGGGTCATACGCCGTGTACCAACCAGGCCAGGTCACCGCGCACTGGAATGTGCTGCGCGAGCCGTGGGGCAGGGTCCATCTGGCAGGCGAACATGTCGCTGACTGCACTGGCTACATGGAGGGCGCGCTGGAGAGCGGAGAAAACGTCGCAGCCCGAATTGTGGGCGCCGGATAGCCTTTCACCACCATGCCAGTTCACCACCATGCCAAGTAGTTCTGCTCCTCGAGTTGCGCTTGCGCCGGAGGGCGCTCCCAGTTGGATGGCAGAGGCCATCACGGCGGGTGGGGGCCAGCTCGTGCCGTTGGCTGAAGCAGAGGCACTGGTGTGGGGTGCGCCCCGCGACCCGGAGGGCCTGCGCCACGCGTTACACGACGTGCCGGGGCTCGAGTGGGTGCAGTTGCCGTTCGCCGGTATCGAGACGTTCGTCGATCTCGTCGACGACGAGCGCGTCTGGACGTGCGGGAAGGGTGTCTACGCCGAGCCCGTCGCAGAGATGGCACTGACGCTTGCCCTCGCTGGTATGCGTCACCTCGGCTCGTATGTGCGAGCCACCGAATGGCAGCGTCCGCATGGCCGCAATCTGATTGGCGCGAACGTCACCATCCTCGGCGGCGGCGGAATCACCGAGCATCTGCTGCGCCTGCTCGCTCCGTTCGACTGCCACGTGACCGTCGTGCGCAACCGCGTCGCCGACATGGAGGGCGCGGACGATGTGTTGGAGCCCGACCGCTACGTCGACGCTCTCGCCGGGGCCGACGTGGTGTTTCTAGCGTTGGCACTGACGCCCGAAACCGAGGGGATGATTTCGCGCTCCGAACTGGAGCAGATGTCGCCGCACGCGTGGATCGTCAACGTTGCGCGCGGTCGGCACATTGTCACCGACGATTTGGTGTGGGCGTTGCAGAACGGAATCATCGGCGGGGCAGCACTCGACGTGACCGACCCTGAGCCTCTCCCGGTGGACCATCCTTTGTGGTCGTTACCGAACTGCATCATCACGCCTCACGTGGGCAATACGCCCGAGATGGCGATCCCATTGTTGTCCGAGAGAATCACTACCAACGTTCGCCGATTCGCCGCCGGCGAGCCGATGATTGGGCCGATTGATTTCGAGTTGGGTTACTAACGGCCGATGGGCGCTGACGTCGGTGTCTCCGTGTCCGCTGGCACGATCGCTGGCGCGCTCGCCGACGCCGACCGTCGTTCGGTGTTCGCTGCCGTGCAGTTGGGGGCGGCGCACGTCGACGATGTCGTCACGGCGACTGGTCTGTCGTCCGCTCAGGTGGGTAAGGCGCTCGGCAAGCTCGTCGACGTCGGCCTTGTCGTCGGCAAGGGTGGGCAGTTGACGATTGCCGCAGAGGTGTTTCAGCAGGCAGCGCGAGTGGCGCTCGCGCGACCACCGGCCGGCGGACACGATGCACTTCCTGCTGCCGATCGCAAGGTGATGAATGCATTCGTCGTCGATGGGCGGCTTCAATCGATCCCGTCGTCGCCAGGCAAGCGGTTGGTGATTCTGGACTGGCTGGCGCAGATGTTCGAGCCGGGCCGCCATTACAGCGAGGCGATGGTCAACCTCACGCTCGGCCAGCGCCACGCCGACACCGCGGCGCTGCGGCGTTACCTGGTCGACGAGGGCTTCCTCGATCGTGAGGCGAGTGTGTATTGGCGCAGCGGCGGCAGCGTCGCGAGCGAATCGACGTGAGCTGATCGTCACGCCGAACGACACTCACTATGCGACTCTGGGCGTCGCGGCGGACGCGTCTGCTGCCGACATTCGCGCTGCGTACCGTCGTGCCGCCCGCGCGCATCATCCCGACACGCATGGCGAGTCGAGCGCTGTTCAGATGGCGGCTGTCAACGAGGCCTGGCGAGTGCTGAGCGACCCGAAACGTCGGCGAGTGTACGACGCGTCGCTTGGCAGCGCTGCGCCCGGTCGAGTCATGAGGGAAAGCGGGCCTGCAGCGTCGGAGTTCATCGAACCGCGCCACAATCCACTCGCTCGGTATCAGGACCCACCGCGCTTTCCGTGGCGCTTGATGGCGTGGTTGGCTGCGGGCGGAGCGGCGTTCGTGGTGCTGGGTGTCCTGACGGCCAGCGACCCTGTACCGCCGAAGGTCGACAACGTGCTGAACCCCGGCGACTGCGCGGTCATCGAGGCCAACGGCGACGCCGCGGAGCGCCTGTGCACCGAACCCCACGATGCAACTGTGCAGGTACTCATCGCCGCGAACGAGCGCTGTCCGGACGGTACCGAACCCCACAGAGACCGCCAAGGAATGGGCACCGCCTGCCTTGTGCTGATCTGAGTTGGCCCCCCAGGGGCGAGTGACCGTGACGGGCACCGCCTGCCTGGTGTTCGCTTGAAGTGGGCTCCGCCGCTCATGGTGAGTACTCATGCCAGAACGGTGGGGCGGGCTCAACTGGTGATCGCGACAGTTCCTGCGTTGGAGGTGTCGCATGGTTGGTCAGTGGAGTCGAGAGCGGGTTCCGTAGGCGGTTGTCAGTGCGGGGTTGGCTGCTAGCCTTGCGATGCCATTGAGGGCGATTAGCTCAGTCGGCTAGAGCGCTACGTTCACACCGTAGAGGTCATGGGTTCGAGCCCCGTATCGCCCACCGCAGGGCCCCGCTTCGGCGGGGCCTTTGTCATTTCCGTGAACGGTCGATTGACGGTTCGTCTCGAGTGATCAGTCGAATTGACGCTTCCCGGAAGCCTACGTACGGTTCTGCGAAGGCCCAGTTGTGAGCGCAACTAGTCTGAACCTGACGTTTGTCCGCTGTGAGGGCGGGTTGGGGGAGTAGTTTCGGCGCATGGCGCGATTGTGTGAACGACCTGGCTGTTCGCAGCCAGCGGAGGTGATGTACGGCATCGACGCCGAACACCTCGTCGTGTGGATCGAGCCACTCGATGGCGCCCAGTCGTACCGCGCCGGTGTGTTGTGCCGACGCCACGCCGACGCCATGGTCGTGCCGCTCGGCTGGATGCTCGACGATCGGCGTGAGCCGGTGCCTCGCCTCTTCAAGACCCGCGAATCTTCCCCTGCGGCGACGCCGAAACCGCGTCGGCAGCGTTCTCACGCCGCACGCGACGAGACCGGCCAGCTATCGCTGACCGATCCCGAGCGCGTTGTCGCTGCAGCCGTCGCTGAACCTGCCGCTGAATCCGAAGTTGCCGCATCGGACCCAGTCGTTGAGCATCTCGCGCCTGACGAGTCACCGGCCCCGTGGAAGCCGGTGTTCGACCAGCGTGACGATCTCGATGGTCTGCTCACCGCTCGCAGCCCGTTGTTGTCAAGGGCGTTCGGCAAGCGCGACCAGCCACCGACGTAACCAGCTCAGACGACGCAGTTGGCGGCGGCCCAGGTCTCCACCTTCACCAGGCGCTCGCTGAGGCGGGTACTGACCTTCTCCAGGCGGGCGAGGCGACGGTCGATGCTCTCGGCACGGTCGGTCTCCCCGTTGGCCTCGGCCTCGGCCCGGCGTTCCTGCAGCGTCGGGATGCGCTCAGCGATCCGCGTCTGAATCTCAGCGACCCGAGCCTGCACTTCGTCGACCTTGTCGCACCTTTCTTCGGTGGTCAGTTGCTTGCGGTTCCGACCGCCGTCCTCATTGCCCGCGGCGGAGACGAAAGTCCCGAAGGCGAGTGTGCCGCCGAACACGATGGTGGTGAAGCCGACGATGAGCTTGTTGCGCTGTTGCATGGCAAGTGTCCTTTGTTCTGGCCGCTGAAGGCGGGGGGTTGATGGCCCCACTGTGGGCGCAGGGTGTGATGAATCTGTGAGCGATCTGTCATCGATCGGCGATACTGCACGAATGGATGTACACGCAACGCTTGAGGCCCCCTGCGGGGCAGACGAGCTGTTCGCCTACATCGATGATCTGGCTCAGTACCCGCGTTGGACGGACCTCCTCCATCGCGTCGAACCGTCGGCCACCGATGAACCCGCGTGGCACGTGGAGCTGCGCGCTCGAGTCGGACCGTTTGCCCGGAGCAAGCGGCTGCGAATGCACCGCACGATTCACGAGCCAGCAGCACATCGAGTCGTCTTCGAACGCTCCGAGGCGGACGGACGCACACACAGTCCGTGGGTGCTGCGCGCCGAGGTGTTGGAACACGACGGCATCAGTTCGTTGCACATGCACCTTCATTACGGCGGCGCGCTCTGGACTGCCGGCGTACTGGAGCGGGTACTCGCAGATCAGATCAGCAACGGACGCGAACGTCTCACAGAGCTGGTGCGTTCCACGCACTGAGCCGTCCATCGGCGCGCCGTTCCAGCTGGAGTGGTAGTCCGAAGCAAGCGCTCAATGACTCGCTGGTGAGTTCGTCGTCAAGCGCCCCCCTGGCGATGGCGTGCCCGTCGCGCAGCATCAGTACGTGGGTCATGCCCGGCGGCACCTCGTCGAGGTGGTGGGTGACCAGCAGCAACGGAGGCGCAGCAACGTCGAGCGTGATCTCGCTGAGCGCTTGCACCAAATGCTCGCGACCGCCGAGATCGAGGCGAGCGCTGGGCTCGTCGAGCAGCAGAATGCCGGGCTCGTTCATCAGCGTGCGGGCAAGGAGCACGCGTTGCTGTTCGCCCGATGAGATCGTGCCCAGTGACTTCTGCGCCGTCCAGGCCACGCCCATTCGATCCAGGCACTCAGCCGCTCGTGCCTCGTCGGCGGTTGTATACCGATGCCACCACGGCTCGAGTGCAGCGAACTTGGCCGTCATCACCACGTCGAGGCAACGTAATTCGGGGCGAAGTTGCGCAGCGAGCGACGCCGAGAGGTAGCCGACTCGCCTGCGCAGCTGTCGGACATCCGTGCGACCTAGTCGCTCGCCCAGTAGGTCGACCGTGCCGGTCGATGGGTGCTCGTACATCGCTGCGATGCGCATCAGCGTGGTCTTGCCCGACCCGTTGGCCCCGAGTATCAGCCAGCGCTCGTCGGGGGCGACCGTCCAGGTCAGCGGAGCGAGAATTGTGCGACCGTCGCGGACAAAAGTCACATCAGTCAGAGTCAGTACAGCGGACATACAGCCGATGACGATACGTGCACGCGGACATGAACGACAGCTGAAGGGGCGACGGTGAATGAAGCGAAAGTGTTCCTGCCAGTAGCCTTGCCAACGATGCGACGCGCCGTGGTCTTCCTTGTTGGCCTGTGCGTGCTGATACCTGTCATACCGGGCGACGTGGTCCGCGCCGAGGACACGCCGGCCGAGCAGGCAGCCAAGGAAATCGCTGATGCGCGCGAGCAGGCAAATGCTGCCGCAGATGCGTACTTCGACGCCGAGTCACGGCTCGATTCTCTGGGTATCGAGGCGCAGGCGCTTGAGGCAGAGGTCGCCGACCTGGAGGGCCAGGTGGCAGCGTTGCAAGAGAAGGTGCAAAGGGTCGCAATCAACCGCTTCACACGTTCAGACACCACCACGTCACCGTTGCTGAATGGGTTCTCCACACCCGAGGAACAGATGCAGTTGGAGGCGCTCTCGGAAGTCATCACCGATACGTCCGCCCGCGACTTCGATCTGTTCGAGTCATTGAATCGCCAGCTCACCAAGCAGCAGCAGGCGTTGGTCGACAAGCGCAACGAGACCGAGCAACAGAAGGCCACAGCCGCCGCACTTCGTGACAAGGCAACGGCCGAGGTCGAGCATCTGAAGGACGTCGAGGCTGAGCGGCTGCAGGACGAGGCTGTGAAGAAGGCGTTGCAGGCCGAGGAGCGAGCTCGGGCTGCAGCGGCGGCTGCAGCGGCCGCTGTATCCAGCACGACGGTGAGTGCGGATGCGTCGAATGACGTCGATGGCGGCAGCGGCGCACCACAAACTACGGCGCCCAATGCCGCCGGCAGCGGCGGCCAGACCGGCGCCGGTGGTGCTGGCGGCCGCCCAGGCGGCGCTGGCGGCAGCGACTACGGCGGCGCCGATTGGGTATGCCCGACCGGCGCGCCTGTGTCATTTGGCGACACTTGGGGTGCGCCGCGCAGTGGAGGTCGGCGCCACGAGGGCGTCGACATGATCGGACCCATCGGTGTACCAATTCTCGCGGTGGTGGATGGCGTCGCTACGGCACGCAGTGCGGAACTCGGTGGCCTGGTGTTGACCCTGATCGGTGCGGATGGCAACCGCTACTTTTACGGTCACCTCAACCACTACGGCAAGCTGGGCGCGGTACGGGCTGGCGACGTCATTGCGTACATGGGCCAGACCGGCAATGCGCGCTTCAGTGTGCCCCACCTGCACTTCGAAATTCACCCGGCCGGTGGGGCGGCTGTCAACCCGTACCCAACCGTGCGCGCTCACTGCTGAGCGCTTCGGTTCGGGCGCTCAGCGCTGCATCGGCAAGGCTGACGAAATGGCTGATGCGGCTTCGAACGATCTGGCTGCGGCGCTGGCACACGTGCTGTCAGCGCAAGTCGTCACCGACGTGGTTCGGCTCAGCGGTGGAGCATCACGCGACACGTTTGGTTTCGTGGCCGATGGTCGGTCGTTGATCCTGCAACGTCAGCGCAGTGGTGATGTGCGCGACATGGGGATCGAGGCATCTGTCGTGCGTGCGGCAGGTGCTGCCGGCGCTCTCGTGGCACGGCTGGTGGCCTCCTCGAGCGACGCGTCAGCGTTGGGGAGTGCGTTCATGATCCTGACGGCGGTCGAGGGTGAGACAATCGCTCGCAAGATCCTGCGCGACGAGCAGTTCGCCCACGCACGGCAGATGCTCCCTGCACAGTTGGGCGCTGCGCTTGCCCAAGTACACGCCGTGGCCACCGATGGGCTGACCGCGCTGCCGACAACGGACCAGGTCAGTCAGTACCGGGAAATACTCGACCAGCTTGGCCAACCGCATCCAACCTTCGAGCTGGCCTTCAAGTGGTTGGAAGCGAATCGACCCGCGGCTCGGCAGCCGGCATTGGTGCACGGCGACTTTCGGCTGGGAAACGTGATTGTTGGTGACGAAGGGCTGCGCGCAGTTCTTGATTGGGAGCTGGCGCACCTCGGCGATCCCATGGAAGACCTTGGGTGGCTGTGCGTCAAGGCGTGGAGATTCGGATCTCGCCTGCCCGTTGCCGGCGTCGGCGACTACGACCAGCTCTTCGACGCGTACGAGGCGGCTGGCGGGGGAGCGGTCGACCCCGACGTGGTGCGTTGGTGGGAAGTGCTGGGCACGTTGAAGTGGGGCATCATGTGTATCGGCCAGGCCAACACGCACCTCATCGGTGCCGCTCGCAGCCACGAACTGGCGGCAATTGGCCGCCGTGTCTGCGAGAACGAGTACGACCTGTTTCTCGCACTGGAGGGACGCTGGTGAATCCGGAACCGAACCAGCACGCGAACCTTCACGCGAACCTTCACGCGAACCTTCACGACACACCCTCGGCCGAGCAACTCGTCGAGTCTGTTCGCGAGTGGCTGGAACGCGACGTGCTTGCTGGGACCACCGGGCGCCTTCAATTCCACACGCGGGTCGCGGTCAACGTCCTGGCAATGGTGGAACGCGAGCTGCGGATGGGCACCGGGCAGGCCGCGGCACACGCTGTCCGTCTCGCTCAGCTCGACTGTGCGGACGACACCCAGCTCGCGACCCGTATTCGTGAGGGCGCCCTCGACGATCGCCTCGATGAAGTTCGCGCACTGGTGCTGGCCGATGTGCGCGACAAGTTGGTTGTCGCCAACCCGAAGTACCTGGCGAGCGACAGTTAGTCGGTGGTCGGCTTGCGGCGCATCGTGACCGGCTGGCCCGCCGCCAGCTGACCGCAGGCGGCATCGATGTCGGTGCCGCGGTTGCGTCGCACGGTTGCATTGACGCCGAGCTCGATCAGTCGAGCGTGGAATTGTGCCACGCGAGTCTTCGACGAGCCGATGGTCGGGTAGCCCGGTGTCGGGTTCAGCGGGATGAGGTTGACGTGCGCTGGCAACCGGAATCGGCGGCACAACTTGGCCAGCTCGACAGCATCGGAGTCGCGATCGTTGACGCCTTCGATCATCGCCCACTCGAAGCTCAGCCGGCGGCCCTTGGCCTTGAGATAGTCGCCGCAGGCACTCATCAAATCGTCCAGCGGATAGCGCTTGTTGATAGGCACCAGCTCGTCGCGCAGCGTGTCGTTGGCCGCGTGTAGCGACACCGCAAGGTTGACAGGCAGCGCTCGTTCGGTGAGCTTGCGAATACCGGGAATCAGCCCCACCGTGCTGATGGTGATGTGGCGGGCGGACAAGCCGATGGCGCCGTGCAGCCGTTCGACGGAACCCCACACTGCGCCCTCGTTGGCCATTGGCTCGCCCATGCCCATGAACACCACATTGGCCAACCGTCGGTCCATGGCGCGGGCTTCGCGAGCGGCGACAACCACTTGCTCGACGATCTCACCGACGGTCAGCTGACGGGTGAACCCGGCCTGCCCGGTTGCGCAGAACCCGCATCCCATTGCGCAGCCAGCCTGGCTGCTGACGCAGACGGTCACACGGTCGGGGTAGACCATGAGCACGGTCTCAATACGGCTGCCGTCGTGTAGCTGCCACAGGTACTTGATGGTGTCACCATTGTCGTTGACCTGTCGAGTCACCTCGGTGAGCGAGGTCGGCAGCTCTATCGCCAGCCGTTCGCGGAGCGCCTTGGGTACGTTGCTGATGGCGGTCGGATCGGCCAACTTCGTGTACAGCCCGTCCCACACCTGGTCCAACCGATAGCGCGGCTCACCCGCCAGCAGCGCGGCAAACTCCTCGCGGTCGGGGGTGTAGAGCGTGGTGCTCACACAACCTCGGCGGCGAGTTGTTCGTAGCTGGCAATTCGCTGGCGGATGACGTCGAGGCTCGCCGTCCAGAACGCGCCATCAGTGACGTCGAAACCGAAGACCTGACCGAGCTCCTCGGCGGTGTTCATGCCCGCCCGTGAGAGTGCGTCGTCGTAGTGCGCGCTGAAGGCCTGAGGGTCCTGCCGGTACTGCGCGAACAGCCCGAGGCCGAACAGCAGGCCATAGGTGTACGGCCAGTTGTAGAAGTGCGAGCCGTAGTAGTGGGGCTTGACGGCCCACATGTACGGGTGAGCGGTGCTCTGCGTCAGCCCGTCGCCGTACGCGTCAGCCTGCGCCTGCAGCATCAACTCGTTGAGCTCGCTGACGCCCAGCGTGCGTCGTTGGCGGCGAGCGAACACCTCGGTCTCGAACAAGAACCGGCTGCGGATGTCGACTACAACCTGAGTGGATCCCTGCAGATCGACGTCGAGCAGTGCCAGACGTTCGCGACCCTGCAGCCGCTGCAAGCCCTCCTCGACGACGAGCGTTTCGCAGAAGATGCTGGCCGTCTCGGCGAGCGCCATCGGGAGCGCGCGTTGTAGCGGCGTGCGATGCGCAAGCTGGGTGTTGTGGTACGCGTGGCCCAGTTCGTGAGCAGTGGTTTGGGCCGAGTCAACGCTGCCGCTCCAGTTCAGGAACACCAGGGACCGGTCGCCGACGAACGGCATACAGAATGCGCCGCCGCGCTTGCCCGGGCGCGGGCCAGCATCGATCCACTGCTCTTCGAGCGCCCGATCGAGCAAGCCGGCAAGGCCGCCGCCGTATGACCCGAACGCGTTGCGAACAATCGCGGAGCCTTCATCCCACGAAATCTCTGCAGGAGCGAAGGGCAAGGGAGCCATCATGTCGTGCCATGGCAATGAGCCACCCTGGCCGTCGACTGAGACATGGCCATGCAGCCCGGCCTTGATGCGCATCCATCGGCGGAAGTCGGGCAGCGAGTCGGTGATGGCGTGCTGCATTGCATCGAACGTTGCGCGGCTGACGTTGTTGGCGAACAGCGACGCATCCAGCGGCGACGGCCAACCGCGGCGACGGTTGAGCACGTTGGCTTCGCCCTTCACGCTGTTCATCGCCGCCGCGCACACCGGGGCGACCGTCGGCCAAATTGCCTGCTCGGCGTCGTAGGCAGCCTTGCGAACGGCGCCGTCCGCGTGCGATGCGAATCCACGGATGGCAGCCATCGGCAATTTTGAAACCGTGCCGTCAGGCATGGCGACTGGTGCGGTCATCTGCGAGGTCACAGTGCTGTGCAATTGCGACCAGGCCGACGAGCCAGTGTTGACAAGTTCGCCGTACAGACCTTCCTCGGCTTCGGTCATCTGTCGCTCTGCGCGGGCGGCCAATTTGGTGAGCGGGCCAACGTGGTGTGCAACTTCCTCGCTGACCTCGGCCAACTGGTCGACACCCAGCGAATGAAACCATTCCGCGAGGCGCGCCATCAGCGGGCGCATACGCGACCCCACCATTTCGTACTCACCCATCAGACCCTGAGCCTTTTCGTCATAGCTGTCGGTGCTGGTGGTGGCATAGATGTACGCACCGGTGATGTCGGAGTGTTCCTCCCGAGCGTTGATCGCTGCAATGACTGCATCGGCCGCCCGACCGTCGGCTTCGGTGACTGGACGGGGCACGGTGGCCCGAATCCCGTGCTCATCGAAGAGTGCCTCCAACCGCGCAGCATCGGCACCGCAGCGGTCCATCGCGTCAAGGAAGCTGCGTGCCGCGAATGACTCGTGAACGTCGCTGACGCTCCATCGTGGAAGGTGATCGGCGGCCGATTCGGTGGTGGTCATGCAGTAGCTCCTTGCGATGCGCGCTGGGCTGGTCGGTGGTATGACTGGTCGGTGTGTTCAACCTCGAAGCCGAGCGAGTGGTACAGACCCACGGCGGCATCATTGGCAGCGTCGACGTACAGCATTGCAGCCTGCGCTCCGACGGAATGAAGGTGTTGTAGTCCGGCAACGGTGAGGGCTTTACCCAGGCCGTGACCGTGAAAGTCTGGGTGCACAGCGATCACGTAGATCTCGCCCGTCAGCGTGGACCCAGGGTGCAGCTTCGTCCAGCAGAACGCGGCCAACCGGTCATCGCGATCGTGCAGCAGGAAGCCGTCCGCACGGAACCACGGCTCGCGTTCGCGTTGCAGCAGCGTGTCGAGATCCCAGCCGCCCTGTTCGCCATGAGTCGCGAAGGCGGCGTTGTTGACGGTCAGCCACGCGTGCTCATCGACGCCCACGCGAAACGGACGAACCGCCACGCGGGTGGTGTCGGCGACTGGCAGCGACCTGCCCATTCGAAACAGCCGCCGGTCCGGTGTGAGGCCCAACTCAACGGCGATGGCTGAGCATGCCTCCGTGCTCCACCACGTCACGGCCATGCCTGCCGGAACCACCCGCAGCAGCTCACGTAGAAGTGGCTGTGTGTCGTTCACGTTCGGAGACACCACACCGATGACGACGCCCTCATTGGCAGCGCTCGCCTGCGCATAGCCCACGATGGTGTCGTCTTCGGTCGCAATTGAGGCTCGGAAACCATCGCGCTCACCGTGCGTGAGGTCGCTGGTGAGATGGTCGTTCAGGCGCGGACAGTCTGCGGCATATGCGGCCTCGAGGAACGCCGTCACCTGAGCATGCTCCGCGGGCGAAAGACTGCGCTGCGCACGCACCTGCACCATCGGCCCCGAGGCTACTGGCGTCGCTAGCCTCGTCGCATGGGCATACCGCGAACTCCGAAGGGTCGGATCAAGGCGATCTCGGCACAACTGGCGGTCGATTACCCCGAGGCGCTGTGCGAACTGGACCACCGCAATGCGTTCGAACTGCTCGCCGCCACGATTCTCTCCGCCCAGACCACCGACGCACGCGTCAACATCGTGACGCCGACGTTGTTCGCCAGGTATCCGAACGCTGCAGCACTCGCAGGAGCGGTACCTGGTGAGTTGGAGGAGATTGTTCGATCAACCGGCTTCTATCAAAGCAAAGCGCGCAACCTGATGGCGATGGCGCAGGCCCTGCTTGGTCGCTTCGGCGGCGAGGTGCCGACCTCGCTGGAGGATCTGGTCACGCTCGCCGGTGTCGGCCGTAAAACGGCGAATGTTGTGCGCAGCGTGGCATTCGGGCTTCCCGGGCTGCCGGTGGACACACATGTCGGCAGACTGACGCGCAAGTGGGCACTGACCACGCAAGACGACCCGGTGAAAGTCGAAGCCGAGCTGTGCGCGCTACTGCCACCAGCCGAGTGGGGCGACTTCAGTTTGCGGACGATCTTGCATGGTCGCAGGGTGTGTGATGCGAAGAAGCCGCAGTGCGGCACCTGCAATATCGAGACTCTCTGTCCGGCCAGCTTGCTGCCGCGTGGGGCCTCGAAACGTGCCGCTTTCACCACATAGCGTGACGATTTGTACCCGGAGAATTCGGGTGTATAGTGAGCCTACTAACCAGGTTCCCGCCACCTGGTTTGCGAGCGATGCTGGGATCCGCCGCCTGGCGTCGCTGAGCGACGGCCCCGCAAGGGGCCGTCGCCGCGTTTTGCCGCGAAGTTCGCAGACCCCCCGACCGTTGGCTTTGTCGCGGTCAGTGAGCGCTGGCGGCCAGCTTCGCGGCCCTGCGCAGCAAGCGTGATGCACTTCGCAGCGCCCGCTCGGCCTCCACCAGCGCGCCGGCCACATCGTCGTGTTCGGTGAGCTGGAAACCGGGCACGAAGTCGCCGACTTCTTGCTGATAGCGGTCGACGTGGTCGGCCATCACGGAGAGCGAGACGGAGGGATTGCCAGACATGGCACCCAGTCTGCCTCGCAACGCGTGGTCCGATGCTGTGACGACCGTTCGTTGGAAATTTCCCAACCTGTCGCGGCATTGACCACCAAAACTGGTTATGGATCGCGCGACAGGTTCGTGCCGTCGACGCGAACCGTGTCGGCGGTTTCCCCAACCTGTCGCGGCGTTGACCGCCAATGGTGGTGGTGGAGCGCGCGACAGGTTGAACAGGAATGCACTCTGTGCCCAGCGCCTTGCCTCTGTAACGTGGACGAGTGACCCGTGTGCCCGTGCGAGACGACCTCAGCGCCCTCGAGGGCTATCACTCGCCGCAGGTGCAGGTAGATGTGCGGTTGAACACCAACGAGTCACCGTTTGCGCCACCGGCAGCGTGGCGCGATGCATTCGCAGCCGAACTCTCACGCGTGGAGTGGAATCGGTATCCGGATCGTGCGGCCACTGCGTTGCGAGCGGGAATAGCCGGCATCCACGGGGTGCACACCGACCAGGTCTTTGTGGCAAACGGCAGCAACGAAGTGTTGCAAACGCTGCTGCTGACGTTCGCCGGTCCAGGCCGCACTGTGGCGACCTTTGAGCCCACGTACCAGTTGCACGGTCACATCGCTCGGCTCACGGGCGCAACGGTTGTGGAAGGGGAGCGCGCCCCCGACTTCTCGCTCGACATGGGTCGCGTTCGCGAGGTCCTCGCAGCCGCGTCGCCGATGGTCACCTTCCTGTGCTCGCCGAACAACCCCACTGGGCTTGTCGAGCCGGAGGCGAACATTCGTGAGGTGTTGGCACTTGCGCCCGGTTTGCTCGTTGTTGATGAGGCCTACGGCCAGTTCGCCGACTGGTCAGCAGTCGGGCTGATCGACGAGGACACGCCGCTGGTGGTCACGCGCACGTTCTCCAAGACATGGTCGATGGCTGGTTCACGATTGGGTTATCTCCTTGGGCCATCGTGGTTGGTGGCCGAACTCGACAAGGTTGTTCTGCCATACCATCTCGACGCCGCGAAACAGATTGCCGGGCGGTTGGCACTCACGTTCGTCGACGAGATGGAAGAGCGGGTGCAGTTCATCGTCGGCGAGCGCGAGCGGCTGTCCGTGGCGATGAACGCGATGCAGGTCGATGTGTTTCCTAGCGGTGCCAACTTCATCCTCTTCCGTCCTCGCGACGTGTCGGGCAAGTCGGTGTGGCAAACCCTTTTGGACCACAGCGTGTTGATCCGCGATTGCTCCGGTTGGCCGCGTTTGAACAACTGCCTGCGTGTCACTATCGGCACTGCTAGTGAGAACGACCTGTTCCTTTCCGCCCTTGCGGCGGCCCTCCCTTCGAAGGTTGCACCATGAGCCGTTCCGCCAGCCGTCAGCGCACCACCAAGGAAACGTCCATCGATCTGTCGATCGAGCTTGATGGCACTGGTGTGGTGGAGATCAGTACTGGCATTCCCTTCTACGACCACATGCTCGAACAGCTCGGTAAGCACGGCGGCTTCGACCTGCGCATTGCGGCCACGGGCGACCTACACATCGACACGCACCACACCGTCGAAGACGTCGGCATCGCGCTCGGCGAGGCGTTTCGTGAAGCGCTCGGCGACAAGGCTGGAGTTCGTCGATTTGCCAGCGGCCTGTATCCGTTGGACGAAGCCCTCGTTGAAGTGGCACTCGATCTGTCGGGCCGTCCGTTCGTGGTGTGGGATGTCCCGATGCCGGAGGTGCTGCCGCTGGGTAACCCCGCATTCGACCCGCAACTGACGGAGCACGCCTTTCACTCGTTCGCCACCGCAGCGGGCATCACGCTGCACGTGAGGCTGTGCCACGGCACCAACGTGCACCACATCATCGAGGCCTCGTTCAAAGGCCTGGCGCGCACGCTGCGCGACGCCGTGCGCGTCGAAGGCACCAGCGTTCCCAGTACCAAGGGTGTCCTGTGACTGTGGTGTCCTGTGACTGAGGGTGTCGCGGGCCCGTTGGTGGCGGTGCTCGACTACGGCATTGGCAACCTACGCTCGGCGCAAAAGGCGCTGCAGCACTGCGGTGCAGATGCTCGCCTGACGGCCGACCCGAGTTTGGTCGCCGATGCCGCAGCCGTTGTCCTGCCCGGCGTTGGTGCGTTTGGTGCGTGTATGAATGCGTTGCGTGCCGCGGGTCTCGAGCGGGTTGTGCACGACGCAGTTGCGTCGGGGCGTCCGTTCATGGGTATCTGCGTGGGGATGCAGATGCTGTTCGACCGCAGTGCCGAGGACGACGCCGCTGCTGGCCTGGGCGTCATCAGCGGGTCCATTGAGTGGATCTCGGACCAGCTGCCGCGACCGCAGATGCAGTGGAACCAACTCGATCTGTCTGCCGCCGACCCAATGTTCGAGGGCCTCGGCGACCACCCGTGGGTGTACTTCGTGCACTCCCTTCATGCTGTGCCCGCTGACCCGTCCGTGGTCGCGGCAACGTGCGAGTACGGCGACACCGTCAACGCAGCCTTTCGTCAGGGCAACGTGTTCGCGACGCAGTTCCACCCAGAGAAGTCGGGTCCGGCTGGCCTGGCCATGCTTCGCAACTTCGTTGGTGTGCTGCAAGCAGTCCAGGTAACTGCATGACGCAGGTGACCGCATGATCGATCTCTATCCCGCCATCGATCTTCGCGACGGCAAGGTGGTGCGGTTGCGTCAGGGTGACTACGACGACCAGACGACCTACGGCGACGATCCGGTCGCCGTCGCGCTGTCGTTTGCCGAGGCCGGTGCGATCTGGATTCACGTGGTCGATCTCGATGCTGCGCGCAGTGGCTCGCCACTCAATCGACCTGTTGTCGCCGCCATCGCCAGCGCAGTCGCTGGCCAGGCGAGCGTGCAGACGGGTGGCGGCGTACGCACTGTGGCTGACGCGCAAGCACTCGTAGATGCCGGTGTTGCGCGCGTGGTGATGGGCAGCGCAGCAGTCGCCGAGCCGCAACTGGTCGCGCTCGCGTCTGAAGTCGTGGCAGTCGCCGTCGGTCTTGACCACCGCGATGGTGAGGTCGCCGTGCACGGCTGGACCGAAGGCTCAGGCGTGCAACTCGCTGATGCGCTGCTGTGGTTCCCCACGGCCGCAGCGTTTGTCATCACCGACATCGCTCGCGACGGAATGCTCACCGGTCCCGATGTGGAGGGCCTCGCCGCAGCTGGTCTGGCCACATCGATCCCGATCATCGCCAGCGGGGGCGTCGCAACTCTCGCCGATGTGGCCGCGCTAAAAGTGGTGCACGGCATCACCGGCGTCATCTCCGGTAAAGCGCTGTACGAGGGGCGCTTCACCGTCGAGCAGGCGCTGCAGGAGCTGGCCCGATGAGGGTGGCGCGCATCATTCCGTGTCTCGACGTCACCAACGGTCGCGTGGTCAAGGGCATCAACTTTGTGGGACTGCGCGACGCTGGCGACCCGGTCGAGCTTGCTGCAAAGTACGACCGAGAGGGTGCAGATGAGCTGGTCTTTCTCGACATCACCGCATCGTCCGACGGCCGCGAGACCATGGTCGATGTTGTCTCGCGCACGGCCGAGCAGGTGTTCATCCCGTTCACAGTTGGTGGTGGTATTCGTACCGCCGACGATGCGCGCCTCATGCTGCGCGCGGGAGCCGACAAGGTCAGCGTCAATACCGCTGCGGTTCAGAGGCCGGAACTGATTCGCGACATCGCCGCCGAGTTCGGTGCGCAGTGCTGCGTCTGCGCAATCGATGCCAAGCGCACGGCTGCAGGCGGTTTCGAGGTGTACCTGCACGGCGGCCGGACTCCCACTGGCATCAACGCAATCGAGTGGGCCGAACGCGCCGCGGCACTGGGAGCAGGCGAGATTCTGCTGACATCGATGGACCGCGACGGCACACGTGAAGGCTTCGATGTCGAACTGACACGCTGCGTTGCCGATGCGGTTGGCGTACCCGTGATCGCCAGCGGCGGTGTTGGCACGTTGCAGCACCTTGCAGCCGGTATCACCGAAGGTCACGCGACCGGTGTCTTGGCTGCCAGCATCTTTCACTTTAGTGAGCACACCATCGCGGAGGCCAAGGCGGCGATGACCGCGGCGGGCGTGCTGGTGCGGCCCGCATGAATTTGCTTCTGCGCGAGCCGTTCACACTGATCGACGGTGGGCTGTCAACGGTGCTGGAGGAGATGGGCGAGCAGCCCTCCGGGCTGCTGTGGACGGCAGCCGTTCTGGTCGACCGGCCCGACGTCATCACTGCCGCTCACCGCCGGTACGTCGACGCCGGCGCCGACGTCATCATCACGTCCAGTTATCAGGCCAGCGAGCCTGGGTTCGTCGCGGCTGGTCTCAGCACCACCGAGGCCCGTCGACTTCTGGCATCCACGACGGCAGTTGCTCGTGCCGCAGAGCCGTCAGTTGTGGCCTGCTCGGTTGGTCCGTTTGGTGCGTACCTCGGCGATGGCAGCGAGTACACCGGTCGTTACTCGGCCAGCTGGGCCGAGGTGCGCGCATTCCACCGTGCCCGTTTGCAGGTGTTGGTGGACACCGCCCCTGACGTGTTCGCCATCGAGACCATCCCGTCGCTGGCCGAGGCCGAGATCGTTGTCGAAGAACTGCGGACGCTCACCGAGGCGCCAGCCTGGCTGACGTTCACCTGCGCCGACGAAGTGCATACGTGTAGCGGCGATGTGTTTGCCGAAGCGGTGATGGCTGTGGCGCCGGCGCTCTCTGCAGCGGGGGTGAACTGCACCGCTCCCGGTCTTGTCGAGTCACTGCTGCGTTCACTTGTGACGGATCTGCCGCTGGTTGCGTACTCCAACCATGGGGCCATCTGGGACGGCGACCACAAGTGTTGGTCCGGAGCCTCCGGCGGTGTCGAGCTACCCGGCCTGGTGCCTTCCTGGCTCGCGGCCGGTGCCCGGCTCATCGGTGGTTGCTGCGGAGTTGGCACTGCTGGAATCGCCGCGCTCGCCGCGCTCCGCGGACCGAAGTCGTTCGGCCCCGAACTGTGAATTCAACGAACCGTACGCCGCGACCATTGAATTCAAAGTTCGGATCCTGAGAACTCGACTCTGCGCGCTGAGACTGCCCGCCGGTACAGTCGGCGCATGGCTTCAAAAATGCAGTATCGCCGGCTAGGTCGCAGCGGCTTGCAAGTATCGGTCCTCTCCTTCGGTAGCTGGGTCACCTTCGACAATCAGCTCGGCGATGAGATGGCGCTGGAATGCATGGCCGCGGCGCACGACGCGGGCTGCAACTTCTTCGACAACGCCGAGGCGTACGCCGGCGGTGGTAGCGAAGGCCAGATGGGCCGCGCCATCAAGGAACTGGGCTGGAAGCGCGAGTCATACGTGGTGAGCACCAAGTTCTTCTGGGGGCTCAACGGGAACATGCGCAACATGCGCAACACCTTGAATCGCAAGTACCTTGCGCAGGCAATAGACGGCTCGCTCGAGCGCATGCAGCTGGACTTCATCGACCTCGTGTACTGCCACCGCGCAGACCCGAACACGCCCCTAGAGGAGACCGTGTGGGCGATGAGCGACATGATCTCGCAGGGCAAGGCGCTGTATTGGGGCACCAGCGAGTGGACTGCCGACGAGATTCGCGCCGCGTGGGATATTGCCGACAAGCACCACCTCCACAAGCCAGTGATGGAGCAGCCGCAATACAATCTCCTCACCCGCGACAAGGTGGAGAAGGAATTCGCTCGCTTGTACGACGACATCGGCTTGGGTACGACCATCTGGAGCCCGCTCGCCAGTGGCTTGCTGACGGGCAAGTACCGCGACGGTGTGCCCGAGGACAGTCGCGGTGCGCTGCCTGGCTATGAGTGGCTGGCCGAGCGCATCACCGACCCGGAGTCGGCCGCCAAGGTCGAGCGTCTGCGGCCCATCGCGGCGCAGCTCGGCTGCTCGCTGGCCCAGCTGTCCATCGCGTGGTGTGCTGCCAACCCGCGCGTCTCTACGGTGATCACTGGTGCCAGTCGTGCCAGCCAGGTCGTCGAAAACTTCGACTCGCTCGACGTGCTTGCAGCGCTGACCCCCGAGGTGATGGAGCAAATCGCTCACGCTGTCGCCTAAGGAGCAGGGATAACCTTGCACCAATGCGTACTTCGCTCTCCGAACTCTTGGCCTCCGGTCGCGTACTGCTGGCTGATGGTGCCACCGGTACCAACTACATGATGAATGGCCTCGGGCCCGGCGAGCCGCCGGAGTTCTGGGTGACCGACCGACCCGACGACGTCATGAGCCTGCATCAACAGTTTGTCGATGCAGGTGCCGACATCATTCTCACCAACACGTTCGGGTGCAACCCGCATCGCCTCAAGCTGCATAACGCTCAATCGCGTACATACGAGCTGGCAAAGGGCGCCGCCGAACTGGCGCGCCGCGTCGCCGACGCTGCGCCGCGCCCAGTGGTCGTGGCTGGTTCGGTAGGGCCGACGGGCGAGCTGTTCGAGCCGATGGGTGCGCTGAACCATGCCGACGCAGTCGCATCGTTTGCCGACGAGATCCGTGGTCTGCGCGATGGCGGAGCCGATGTGGCCTGGATCGAAACCATGTCGTCCCCCGAGGAAGTGCACGCCGCTGTCACAGCAGCGATCGAGGGTGGCATGCCGTACGTGGTCACCTGTTCGTACGACACAGCCGGCCGGACGATGATGGGCCTGATGCCGGGCGCAATGGCCGATACGTTGGCCGGCGAGCCGGTCGCTCCGCTCGCAATGGGCGCCAACTGCGGTGTGGGCGCCTCCGACATTCTGGTCACGTTGCTGGAGATGCAGGGTGGGCCGTACCCGCTGGTGAGCAAGGGCAACTGTGGCGTGCCGCATTTCGTCGGCACCGAGATCGTGTACACCGGCACGCCAGATCTGATGGCGAAGTACGCGACGATGGCGATGGATGCAGGCGTCAGAATTATTGGCGGTTGCTGCGGTACCACCTCAGAACACCTGGCCTCCATGCGTGCGGCCATCGACAGCTACTCGCCGAGCGAACGCCCGACTATGGACGCAATTGTTGAGCACATCGGTGCACTGACGAACTCGGCCCCGGCGGAGACTGCCGGTCGCAGCACCCGTCGCTCTCGCGGCTGAAGGCGACAGCGCTGTCGATTTCACCGATGGCGCGGGGGCGACGACTCCTAGGCTGTCGGCCATGCCCGAAGCAGTGTCAATCCTCGCCGGCCCCGAGCAGCTGGCAGCTGTCAAGTACGACGCCAATGGTCTCGTGCCCGTCATCGCCCAGGACATCCACACAAAGAGTGTGTTGATGGTGGCTTGGATGAATGAGTCCACACTGGCCATGACACTCGCTGAGGGTCGGATGGTCTATTGGAGCCGCAGCCGGCAAGAGGTGTGGCGCAAGGGCGACACCAGCGGCGACCGCCAGTTCGTGCGTGAGGGCTACTACGACTGCGACGGCGACACCCTGCTGTTCCTGGTCGAGCAGGAGGGCAAAGGCGCCTGCCACACCGGCGAGTACTCGTGCTTCTACCGAGCCTTCGGCGCCGAGTCGTGAATGTGGAAGCCGTGAATGTGGAAGCCGTGAGTGTGGAAGGCATGACAATGACGATGCGGCCGAGCCGCGCGGAATTTCATGCGCTGGCTGCCGAGCACACGGTGGTGCCGGTGTGGGCGGAGGTTCTGGGCGATCTGGAGACGCCGGTGGCGGCGTATCTCAAGCTGGTCGGAGATGGCGAGGGCTTCCTGCTCGAGTCCGTCGAGCATGCCGAGCGCTGGGCGCGGTACAGCTTCGTCGGCCACGACCCGGTCGCGACGCTCGAGCTGCGCGACGGACTCATCGAGATCAAGGGCCAACACCTCAGCGCCGAGATTCCGCTTGACCAGGGCATGCTCGCGGCGCTTGACGCAATCATTGCTGCCTATCGCGCGCCGATCATCCCCGACCTGCCGCCGTTGCAAGGTGGCGTGATGGGCTATCTCGGCTACGACGTGGTCCGAGAAGTCGAGAACCTGCCCAATGTGCCCAACGATGATCGCCGGCTGCCCGACGCTGTGATGAGCATCATCGGTTCGCTGGCAGCATTCGACCATTGGCGCCAGCGGGTGTACCTCATCGAGAGCGTGCCCGTGCTGGACATGGACACCGCCGGTATCGACCGGGAGTACGACGCCGCATGCCTGCGTGCACAGCGCGCAGTCGACAAGTTGGCGATGCCCCTGGCCGCTCCGGCCGCCGAGCCGCCGCAACCTGACGAGGTGGTGCCGCAGGTTCGCAGCTCGATGCCCGACGGCGTGTACCAGCAGGCGGTGGAGGTAGCGAAGGAACACATCCTCGCCGGCGACATTTTTCAGGTGGTGCTCGCGCAGCGCTACGACATCGACCTTCAGGCGGACGCGTTCGACTTCTACCGCGTTCTGCGTCAGGTGAACCCCAGCCCGTACATGTACTTCCTGCGTCACCCTGATATCACCATCGCGGGCAGTTCGCCCGAGCCGATGGTGAAGGTGTTAGGCCGCACGGTGGTCAGTCGGCCGATCGCTGGCACCCGTCGCCGCGGTCGCAACGACGATGACGACCGACGCATGGCTGGCGAGCTGAAGGAGAACCCGAAGGAGGTCGCCGAGCACATCATGCTGGTCGACCTGGCCCGCAACGATGTTGGTCGGGTTGCGAAGTTCGGCACCGTGCAGGTCACAGAACTGATGAGCCTCGAGCGCTACAGCCACGTGATGCACCTCACCTCACAGGTGACTGGTGAGTTGGTGGAAGGCAAGACCGCCATTGACGTGCTGCGCGCCACGCTGCCCGCGGGCACGGTCAGTGGCGCCCCGAAGGTGCGGGCGATGGAGATCATCGATGCACTCGAACCGGTGAAGCGTGGGCCGTACGCCGGGGTCGTGGGTTACGTCGACTTCAGCGGCAACCTGGACACTGCACTGGCCATTCGCACGATGTTCGTGGGTGCCCACGGGGCCTCGTTCCAAGCGGGTGCCGGCATTGTCGCCGACTCTGTGCCCGACGAGGAAGACCTGGAGTGCCGCAACAAGGCGGCGGCCTTGCTGTCGGCGGTTCCAGCCGCACGGCGGATGACCGCCCAGCGGCGCTCGCATAGCTGACCGAGGGTTTCAACGCCGCCGCCCCAGGTCGTCGTAGGGCGTGGAAACCCTCCGACACGCTTCTAGAGCAGGCCGCTGATCAGCAGAATGGTTCCCAACAGGCCCACCGCGAGCATGCCGAGAACGGCGATGGCGGCCAGGCCGGGAACGCTGGTGATGGCGCGCACGCCGGCCCACAGTGCGGGTAGCTCACGGCTCCGCAAAGCCAGCTCGGTACGCACACCGGTGAACGTCTTGGACGACGTGATGACCGGTTGTCCGCTGTCGTAGTCGATCAGCACGCGTGAAGCCGGTGAGGCGCCGCCAAGGAAGGTGCGGACGTTGTCAATGAGCTGCGGTGCGTATTTGGCGGTGATCCGCAGCAGTAGGCGAGCGAAGAGGGCGGCGCCGACGGGGATCAGGCAGATCACGCCGCCGATGATGATCCATGCTGTTCTGCTGTCGGGAAACAACCACCATCCGGTCGCAAAGGTGGCGGCGCCGATCACTGCCGCGACAACAGCGACACCTGTGGCCAGGCTTGACAGCCGGTTGAGTGTCAGCTGCAGGCCATCGCTGACGCGTCGGACGACGACATCGGTTTCCATGGCCACAGTGTGTCAGCGGGATGTGGCGCTGCGACACTGTTGCCATGTCCTTCTCGCAGCGCTTCTGGACCGAGTATCCGCGTGACATCGTGCAGGTGGCGGGGCCCGACGCGCTGACCTATCTCCAATCGCAGTTGTCGCAGGACTTGCGGCTGCTGCAGGTCGGCCAGTCGGCGTGGAGCTTCGTGCTGCAGCCCACCGGCAAGGTCGACGTGTTGCTGCGGGTGTGGCGGACGGCTGACGACGCGTTCGTGCTGGATACCGACGAAGGTTTCGGCGAGGTGCTGACTGCCCGCCTCAACCGGTTCAAGATTCGTGTGAAGGCCGAGATCACCACCCTGGACTGGCAGTGCCTCGCAGTGCGCGGCGATGGTGCTTCCGAGGTCGAGGGTCTGGCCTCGTGGGGCGACGGCATCGATCTGTTGGGTGCCGACGTGCACCCGCCCGCAGGCGTCGAGCACGGGACATCCGAGCAACTGTTGGCGGCCCGTATCGATGCGGTGTGGCCGCAGATGGGCGCCGAGATCGTTCCAGGCGAAATGATTCCAGCGGAGACCGGAATCACAGGCGTTGCGGTCAGCTTCACCAAGGGTTGCTATCCCGGGCAGGAGCTCGTCGAGCGGATGGACAGTCGCGGCGCCGCGGCACCAAAGCTGCTGCAGCGAATCGTCGTCGGTGACGGCGAGCCCGCAGACAGCATCACCAGCCGCAGCGGCGACGTGGCCCTGGCCTACGTCAAGCGCAGCGCACTACAGGCCTAGCTTGCGCGCGCTTTCAGTCATTCAAAACATGCTCTTGAGGGGTGGGCGCAGGCTCGCCGGCCCTGCGGTGGCGGCGGGCGGAGCTTGCACCTACTTGTTGTCGCTGGGTGGAACAAGTGTTCTCGTTCCGCGGCCCGGGAGCGGCGGGGTTTGGCATGATCCACCGCCCATGGGCGGGCCCGCGTGCGTCACCGGAAGAGCAAGCTGGACAACGAGCGACCGGCCGCGCCAACGGGAGAGCCGACTCCACACCGCTACTGACCGGTGCTCGCGCGGACGGGCGGACTTCGTTCCTTTACGTCCCGAACCGATGCTTTTGAAGGGGCGACGCCCATCCCGGCGGCCGACTATGGCTCGGCGGCTGGTGTAGTTGATTTTGGTCAGTGACAACTTTTGTTGCGGTCAGTGCAGGAAATGTTGTCGCTGGGCTGAATTGGATGTGCCTCGCTCTGGCCCGAATCGCGCGAAACTCGGCTGGTGTCCACGATCTTCACTCCATCGCAGTTCGCAAAGAACCTTGATCGGATGCGCGGCATCGCCCTCTCGCTGCCGGAGGCGACTGAGGAGCTGACCTGGGGGACCGAGATCAACTTTCGTGTCCGCAAGAAGATCTTTCTCTTCCCCGGGTCCGGTGCCTCGATTTGTGTGAAGGCCGAGCGTGAGGAGTTGCCGGCACTGCTGGACGACCCTCGGTGTCGGCCGGCGCAGTACCTGGCACGTGGCGGCTGGATCGTGCTCGACTTCGACTCGGTGAAGGTGGACTGGGAAGAGGTGCGTGAACTGGTGACCAGTTCGTACTGCCTCATCGCGCCGAAGACGCTTGCGGCGAAAGTCCAGTAGCTGCCTACTGGGCGAGCGCGTTCATGAACTGCGGCTGGGCTCGCAGTTGCTCGAACTCGGGGGCCGCGTCGATTGCGGCCTGCAGCGTCTCGGGCGGCGCGGTGGTTGCGGCTGCACGCAACCAGGCAATCGCCGTATTCTGATCCCCGAGGGCGGCAGCAGCTCGCGCAACGTGCACCGCGAGCATCGCCGGGCGGTCGTTGTTATACGCGGTCGCGGCGTAGTTGGCGGCCTCTGGGTACTCGCCGAGGCGCAGCAGGATTCCCGACACGACGAAGTCGCTGAACGAGCGGCCGTGGGGCAGCGGGCGTGGCAGTAGTGCCACGAGTTCCTCTAGCGCACGCAGGGGAGCGGCGTCGGGAGGCCACCAATTGACAGGGTGCGGGTCGGAAAGGTCTGCCATGAGGAGCTGACGTGCTACCTCGGAATGGCCGTGACGTAGCTGCTGATGTGCCCGAAACCAGGGTGACGGCACGTGGCCGCCGGAGAAGCGTGAGCCGTCACCGGGGGCCCACGCCAGCGCCTCGGCGCGGGCCAACGACTCTTGGCCGGTGGTG
>JANOYI010000264.1:0-10723 GCA_031428795.1 Ilumatobacteraceae bacterium
CATCGAGCACCGTGAGACCGAGCGCCTCGGCGTATTTGCGGCCGAGCTGGAAAATGTGGCCCATCTCGATACCGCGGGCGATCTCCAAGAGGGAGCCGCAGTTGGGGCACGGGTCTCCAGCGTGAACCTCGGCGGCCTCGATGTTGCCGTCGGGTGTGAAGTCGCGGCCCATGACCAGGTCTTTGACGTGGCGGCCGGGGGCGTCGGCGCCGGTGATCCAGCGTGTGCCATCCACAATGCGAGGATCGACCAGGAAACGAATGCCCGCCGGCTTGTCCTCGCCCAGCGAGCCGGGCCCGATGTAACCCTTGGCCAGGTGCGAGTTCTTGGCGAAGTCGTCCTCGCTGAACGGTTCGATCTCGGCGGGGGAGACCTGCGCTTCGAGCCGCTTCATATCGACCTCGCGGTCACCGGGCACACCGATGGCGAGTGCTGTCACAGTGCCGTCGGGATGCTTCAGCCTGACGACGAGGTTCTTCAACGTGTCGGAGGCCAGCCAGTCGCGATCGTCGCGGCGCAGGTCGGCGCGGGCGTTGAACAGGTCGACCAAGGTCTGGATGGTGGGCGTGTCAGGGGTATCGACGACGAGTGCTGTGGGCAGGCCCTCAATCGGAATCGCCGCCGGGGGAGCAACGCGCACGGCCTCGGTGTTGGCGGCATAGTCGCACGAGGTGCAGCGCACGTACGTGTCTTCGCCGACCGCCATTGGCGCCAAGAATTCTTCGCTCGCCGAGCCACCCATGGCGCCGCTCATGGCCGACACGATGACGTATGGCAGGCCCAAGCGGTCGAACGTGCGCTGATACGCCACGCGGTGCTTCTGATAGCTGGCCTCCAGCCCTTCGTCGTCGATGTCGAAGCTGTAGCTGTCCTTCATGACGAACTCGCGGGTGCGCAGGAGACCGGCGCGCGGGCGGGCTTCGTCACGGTATTTGGTCTGGATCTGGTAGATCACCAGCGGCAGGTCCTTGTAACTGCTGTAAAGGTCTTTCACCAGCAGGGTGAACATCTCTTCGTGGGTTGGCGCCAGCAGGAAATCGGCGCCTTTACGGTCCTTGAGGCGGAACAGGTTGTCGCCATAATCGGTCCAGCGACCGCTGATCTCGTACGGCTCGCGGGGCAAGAGAGCGGGGAAGTGGACTTCCTGGAAGCCCTCGCGGTCCATTTCCTCACGCACGATCCGCTCGATGTTGCGGTAGACGATCCAACCAAGCGGCAGCCAGGTGAAACCGCCCGGTGCCGCACGACGGATGTACCCGCCCCGCACGAGCAGTCGGTGGCTGGCCACCTCGGCGTCGGCGGGATCCTCACGCAAGGTACGGAGAAACAACGTCGACATTCGCAGCACGGGTGACACCTTCGTAAATGGGGGACTGGTGTAGTTGAGAGGCTTGGTTCTTGAGTGCTCGAGCAGGCCACCGAGGCAGCGCACGGCAGGCCGAACCCTACCGGTTGCCCGCTATACTCGTCGGGTCTTTGAAGTTCACCGAACTAGAGGCGTGGGCTCTTGAGCCCACGCCTTCTTTACTGCTAGGGCCCAGTTCGGCCCTCGAACAGCCCCTAATTACTTGTCGAAAGGAGGTCGAAAATGAGCGATGCAAGCAATCTCAAGCGTGTCCGTGCCCTGGTCGAGCCCATCATTTCCGACCTCAAGCTCGACCTGTACGACCTCGAGTTCCGTGGTGGCACCCTGCGCGTCACCATCGACACCCCCGCCGGCAGCCCCGGCGGAATCGACCTCGAAGCCATTGCGTTGGCCACCCGGCTGATCGGTCGCGAGTTCGACCATCACGACCCACTGCCCGGCCATTACACACTTGAAGTCACCAGCCCCGGTCTGGAGCGCACGCTGCGCACCCCCGCGCATTACCAGCGCGAGATCGGCAAGACCATTGCGGTTCGCCTGCGCGACACCGTCAATGTCGGCCGACGAGTGCAGGGCGTACTCATCGCCGCCGACGACAAGTCAGCCACAATTCGGCTCGACACGCCAGATGTCGACGGTCTCGACGAGCGCGTTGTCGCCTTCGACCAGATCGATCGGGCCCGCACTGTGTTCGTGTGGGGTCCAGCCCCAAAGCCCGGCGCCAAGCCGGTCGCCGCGAAGCCGAAGCCCGCCGCCGCCAAGAAGCCGGTCGCGTCAAAGTCGTCTGAATCAAATTCGTCTGCATCAAAGTCGTCTGAATCAACATCCACTGCAACTACGAAGGAGGAGGCCCGGTGAGCAGCCTCGATATGTCCGAAGCGGTCAAAATGTTGGCCAACGAGAAGAACATTTCGGTCGACACCTTGCTCCAGGTCTTGGTCGACGCATTGGCGACCGCCTACAAGCGTCGCCCCGGCGCCGCGGCCGAGGTCGAAGTCGGTATCCACCCCGACACGTTTGAGTTCACGTTCACTGCGTTCGACGTCGACGAAGACGGCAACTGGATCAACGAGCGCGACGACACGCCTCGCAAGGAAGAGATGGGCCGCATCGCCGCCCAAACCTTCCGTCAGGTGATGAGCCAGCGCATCCGGGAGGCCGAGCGCGACCGCAAGTTCGAGGAGTACGCGAACCGCGAGGGCGACATCGTCACCGGCATCATCCAGCAGGCAGACGACCGCTACACCTTGCTCGATCTGGGTCGGGTGGAGAGCCTGCTGCCCAAGGCCGAGCAGGTCCCGTTCGAGCGTCCCGTCCCCGGTGATCGCGTCAAGGCGTACATCGTCGAAGTGCGTAAGACCGCCAAGGGCCCGCAGATCGTCGTCAGCCGTACGCACCCCGGTCTCATCAAGCGCCTGTTCGAGCTGGAAGTTCCCGAGATCGCCGACGGCATCGTCGAGATCAAGGGCTGCGCCCGCGAGCCAGGCCACCGCACCAAGATTGCTGTGTGGAGCAACGACCACAACGTCGACCCGGTCGGCGCCTGCGTCGGTGCTCGTGGTGGCCGCGTCCGCATGGTCGTCAACGAACTGCGTGGCGAGAAGATCGACATTGTGCCGTTCAGCGAAGACCTCGCCGACTTTGTAGCCAAGGCCCTGTCGCCGGCCAAGGTCGTTGCCGTCATCATCAGTGACGACGGCACCCAGGCCGACGTGATCGTGCCCGACAACCAGCTCAGCCTGGCCATTGGTAAGGAAGGCCAGAACGCTCGCTTGGCTGCCCGCCTCACAGGTGTCCGCATCGACATTCGTGGCGAGACCGAGCCGCTCGAAGGGCTCGACGACGACGCCGATTACGAAGAGGGCGAGTGGGTTGCCAACACCGAGACGGGTGCCATGGAATGGCATGCCGCCGACGGCACCATCCTCACCCAAGAGCAGTGGAACGAGCAGGCAGCTGCCGCTCCCGAAGAGGACGACGTGGTCGCTCAAGAGGCGTCCATCGAAGAGAACGTGGCCGCCGACGAGACGACCACAGACAGCAACGAACCGGCTGTCGCCGCAGACGCAGCCGGTGAAACAGAGGAAGCAGGTGGTGAGCACGTCTGATACTCGACTTGCAGCACCGCTGCGCACCTGCATCGGCTGCCGCCAGCAACGGCCGCAGTCGCAGTTGGTGCGTTGTGTTGTGGGCCCACAGGGTGCAACCGTCAGCCGCATTGCGGCCGGCAGAGGCGCCTGGTTGTGCTCCGTGGAGTGCTTTCACACCGCCGGCCGCCGTAAGGCTTTCGACCGGGCGTGGAAGCAATCGGTGCGCCCCGACGCTCTCCAACCTTTGGAGCGCGCGTTGCGTACCGCATTCGAAGACGTGATCATCAACATGGAAGAATTACTGACCGTCGGAGTTGCGTCCGACGAACCGACAGCGACGAAAGGCTGAAACGGGTTTTGGCAAAGAACATGCGCGTACACGAGCTCGCGAAAGCGCTCGGAATGACGAATCTAGAAATGATGTCGCTGTGCGATGTGATGGGTGTCGGGGTGAAGAGTCACTCCTCCACGCTGATCGAGGCGCAGGCCGACCGTCTTCGTCGTCGCGCGGAACGTGAGGGTCTCACGCGGCCCGAGCAGCCGGAGGAAGTCAAGGCGGTCAAGAAGTCGACCAAGAAGGCCGCTGCCGCTGCCGCCATCGACGCTCCCGCCAGTGACGACGGTGCGCCGACGCCTGCCCCGGTGAAGAAGGCCGCCGCCAAGAAGGTTGCCGAGCCCAAGGACGCACCGGCCACAGCCGCTGCGCCCGACGAGGCACCCGCACCAGCTCCGGTCGTCGAAGCCAAACCAGCACCGGTCGCAATCGAGACCCCCGCCGCTCCGGCGCCCGCTGAGCCAGTCGCGGCGCCCGCCGCCGCTGTTGCTCCGGCCGCTCCGGTTGAGGCCCCAGCTGCTGCCCCCACGCCAGCCTCCCCGGTACCGGTGGGACAGGCGCCCGCCGTGGCGCCTGTCGTGTCGAGTGTCGTGTCGAGTGTCGTGTCGGCAGCCCCCGCGCCCAGCATTGCCGATGCACCCGCAGCGTCCACCGACGCGTCGGCTTCGGCCCGTATCACCAGCAGCCGGCCCACTGCGGGCGAGCCACCGCGCCCTGCCGCCCGTCCAGCCGTTGCCTCGGCGCCGGCTGCGTCCAGCGCTCCGGCACCATCGGCTCCGCGCCCAGCCAGCGCTGCACCCGGCCGTCCCGCAGGGCCGCCGCCGGGTCGTCCGCCTGGCCCGCCGCCCGGTCGTCCTACGTCCAATTCTGGCAAGCCCATCCCGCCGCCGCCCGGTGGCGGTCGGCCGATGTCGTCGTCTGGCAAGCCCATCCCGCCGCCGCCCGGTGGTCTTCGCGCCGGTGGCCCTGGCGCTCGTCCCGGTGCCCCTGGCGCCCCGCGCACTGGCGCCTACTCGGCTCGTCCCGGCGGCACGGGCGGCCCCGGTGCTCGTCCGGGTGCACCAGGTGCACGTCCCGGTTTTGCTCCCCGTCCTGGCGGCCCCGGCGGCCCGCGCCCCGGTGGTGGCTTCGCCCCGCGTCCCGGTGGCGGCCCTGGTGGCGGCCCCGGTGGTGGAGGCCCCGGTGGTGGAGGCCCTGGTGCACGTCCCGGTGGCGGTGGCGGTCCTCGCCCCAACGGCCAGCGCCGCGCCCCGCGCAAGAAGAGCCGCGCTCGTCGTCGTCGTGACTTCGACGAGATGCAGCCGAACTACAACAGCAGCTACACAGCCACGAATGCACCGGTGCCCGAGGGCACCATCATCGTGGAACGTGGCGTCTCGGCCCAGGAGTTCGCTCCCAAGTTGAACCGCACTGCTGCCGACGTCATCCGCTTCCTGTTGCAGAACGGCGAAATGGTGACTGCCACCATGACGCTGACCGACGAACAGATGGAACTGTTCGCGCTGGAAGTCAACGCTGATCTCCTGTTGGTCGAGCCCGGCCAGCAAGAAGAGCTGGAACTCCAAGCTATGTTCGATGACAGCGATGATGACGACGAATCGTTGCAGGTGCCGCGTGCGCCCGTCATCACCGTCATGGGTCACGTCGACCACGGTAAGACGACGTTGCTGGACAAGATCCGTAAGGCCAACGTTGTTGCCGGCGAAGCCGGTGGCATCACGCAGCACATCGGTGCGTACAAGGTTGATGTTGATGGTCGCGAGATCACCTTCCTCGACACTCCTGGCCACGCCGCATTCACCAAGATGCGTGCCCGTGGTGCGCAGGTCACCGACATTGTCGTGCTGATGGTTGCTGCCGATGACGGCGTCATGCCCCAGACCATTGAAGCAATCAACCATGCTCGGGCCGCTGAGGTTCCGATCGTGGTGGCCCTCAACAAGATCGACAAGGAGAACGCTGACGTCCAGCGCGTCCTCTCGGAACTGTCCGAGCACGGCCTGATTGCGGAGAGCTGGGGTGGCGACACCATCGTCGTCGAGATGTCGGCACAACAGAACCTCGGTATCGACGACCTGCTCGAGCAGCTCGCCGCCGTTGCCGAAGTTGAAGAACTGACCGCCAACCCCACCGGCCGCGCCAAGGGCGTGGTTCTTGAAGCCAAGCTCGATGTTGGTCGTGGCCCCGTTGCCACCATCCTCGTCGACAAGGGCGAGCTGAAGGTCGGCGACCCCATCGTTGCCGGTGCAGCATGGGGCCGAGTTCGCGCCATGATCAACGACAAGGGCGAGCAGGTGAAGACCGCTGGCCCCAGCACCCCGGTGCAGGTACTCGGTCTGCAGAGTGTGCCCAACGCCGGCGACGAGTTCCGCTCGGCGCTGACTGAGAAGACCGCCCGCACCGTGGGTGAAGCCCGCGAGCAGCGCTACCGCCTCAAGGCGCAGCGCGGCGATGCCCGCCTCAGCACCGGCGTGAAGTTGGAAGACATCTTCAACTCCATCCAGGCCGGCGAAGTCGCCACCCTCAACATCGTGTTGAAGGCCGACGTGCAGGGCTCGTTGGAAGCAGTCACGGAATCGTTGCGCCGTTTGGAGCGCGAGGAAGTGAAGCTTGCGTTCGTGCACCGCGCTGTCGGTGCCATCTCGGAGAACGACATCAGCCTGGCGGCAACCACCAATGCCACGCTGATCGGTTTCAATGTGCGCCCGGACCGCAAGGCCCGCGACATGGCTGCGTCCGAAGGCGTAGAGATTCGTACCTACGAAATCATCTACAAATTGCTGGAAGACATCGAGCGGGCCATGGTCGGCATGCTCGCCCCCGAGTACGAGGAAGTGGTCACCGGCGAAGCCGAGGTCCGCGAAGTCTTCCGGGTACCTCGCATCGGCGGCATCGCCGGTTGCATGGTGCGCAGCGGAGCGATCACTCGTGGCTCGAAGGTGCGATTCCTGCGCGACGGCACGATCATCTGGAAGGGCGCCATCACGTCGCTCAAGCGCTTCAAGGACGATGCGCGCGAGGTCCGCGAGGGCTTCGAATGCGGTATCGGTCTCAGCGACTTCCAGGACCTCAAGCCCGGCGACCTCATCGAGACGTTCGAAGAGCGCGAAATCGCTCGGGTCTGACCGTTCACGCTGTAACGGCTGTTCACGCTGTGTCCGATGGGTACGAATCAATTGCGGCCGGTCCTTTACGGCTCGGTCGGTAGGGTGGAGATGTGAGCAAGCCCCGCCGTCCGTCGGCTCCCACCACCCATCGCTATCCGCGCTCAGCTCGTCTCAGCACCTCGCTGCAAGAGGTGATTGCTGACGAGTTGACGCGCATTGACGACGAGCGGTTGTCGCTTGTCACCATCACCGCGATCGACGTGGACCCGGAGATGAACCGGGCAATCGTTTTTTTCGACTCGTTGATGGGTGAGGAAGGCGACGCCGAAATTCTTGAGGCGCTCTCGGATCATCGGGTTCGCATCCAGAGCTCAGTGGCACGCCAGCTGCGCTCGAAGAAGACGCCCATCCTCTCGTTCAAGGCTGACGACTCGATTCGCGCCGCCGAGCGCATCGAGCGGATTCTGCACGACAAGGCAACGCTGCCCGAGCGGCCGCCGTCGCCGGAGCCCGAGCCAGAAGTAGATGCCGAACCCGAAGACTGATGGCGCGTCGTAAACCGGCCAACACACACGGGTTGGCCGTAGTCGACAAACCGGCTGGCGTCACCAGCCACGACGTCGTTGGGATGCTGCGCCGTCGCTTCGGCGAGCGACAAGTCGGCCACGCTGGCACGCTCGACCCCGACGCAACCGGCGTGTTGTTGGTGGGCGTTGGCAAGTCCACGCGTCTTCTGCGGTTCCTCACCGATCTCGGCAAGACCTACACCGGCGAAGTCGTCTTCGGCACCAGTACCGACACCCTCGATTCGGCCGGCAAGGTCATCGGAATATTCGACATGAGTGCGCTCACACCCGCCATCGTGCAGGCAATGGTCACCGAACACCTCACCGGCCACATCATGCAGGTCCCACCGATGGTCAGTGCGCTGAAGGTCGATGGCAAGCGGCTGCACGAGCTCGCCCGCGAAGGCATAGAGATCGAGCGTCAGGCACGCCCAGTCACCATCAGTCGGTTCGAAGTCGCGCCCACCGACGATCCACTCGTCTACGCCATCGAAGTGCAGTGCTCGAAGGGCACGTATATCCGCACGCTGGCCGACGACCTCGGCCGCCTCTGCGGAGGGGGCGCCCACCTGCGCAACCTTCGCCGCACCGCGGTGGGTAGTTTCACGGCAACCGAGGCAGCGCCGCCCGACCAGGTCGAGTTGCTGTCGCTACCGCAGGCGATGCGCGACTACCCGCAGGTCACGATCGACGCCGATGCGGCAGCGCTGGTCGGCAACGGTCGGCTACTCGACCGTGCCCGTGCGGGCTTCGAGGGCGACGGGCCGTGGGCTGTTCTCGGCCCCGACGGCGACCTGCTGGCGATGTACGAAGTGCGTGACGCCGCTGAGGCAAAACCCTCGGTCGTTCTTGCGCAATAGTTTACTCACCTAGGGTGACGCCATGATCTGTCGCGCAGCACTTGTCGTCGTAGCAGTAGCCGGTTTGCTGAGCGCATGCAGCGACGACAGCGCCTCACCGGGGACTGCGGGCACCCAGGCCGACGGCTCGGAAGTTGCCGATTCGCCAGCACCGGCGCCGACTGATGGCGAGTCTGTGGCGCCCGGCGGTGCCATTGACTGCGCAGCCGCGGAGGAAGCGTTCGGTTACGCCTACGTCAACATTCAGGTGGTCGTGCAGCTTGCGAACCAAGAGGACGTCACGCAGTGGGCGACTGGTGTCGGCACGATGTCAGAGTTCGGCAATCAACTCACTGCGATGGAAGCGCTGATTCCGTACGACGACGGAGTAGCTGACTCGCTGGCGTTCTTCAAAGGCGCCAACGAGATTGCCCAGCGCGGCTACGCGGGGGACACTGCAGCTCCAGCTGAGCTGTCGGCATACATCGGCTCGGATGTCGCTGCTGTGCTCGCAAAGCAGCAGCCTTTCGGGCTGGCGATGCAAGCGGCAGGCTGCTAGCTGTCCCGCTAGCGTTGTCGCCGTGCGAGTCGTCACAGATCTGTCCGTTTCACCTTGGCCCGGCGAGCGCACGGTCATCACTATTGGCGCATACGACGGCGTTCACCTCGGGCACCAAGCGGTCATCGCTGAGGTACGGCGTATTGCCGAAGAAACCGGCGCACGCAGCGCGGTGCTCACCTTCGATCGCCACCCGGCTTCCGTAGTGCGGCCCGAGTCGGCCCCGCAGTTACTCACCGATCTCGAGCAGAAACTCGAGCTGCTGGCGGCGACTGGAATTGACGCGACGTTGGTGGTCAAGTTCGACCAGACCCAGTCGCTGGAAGAGCCGATGAGTTTTGCGCAACGAGTCCTTGTCGACTGCGTCGCCGCCTCGGTGGTCGTGGTCGGGGAAGACTTTCACTTCGGTCACAGTCGCGAAGGAAACGTGGCGACGCTGCGCGAACTGGGTGCGGTTCGCGACTTTGAAGTGCTACCGCTGGCTTTGCTGCCGCGGTCTGATGGCCCCGACGAGCCGATCAGCTCGACAGCAATTCGCCGCGCGATGGCGGGTGGACAAGTCGAACTTGCGGCGACCATGCTGGGCCATCCGTTCGAGGCTCGTGGCATCGTGGTGCAAGGCGACCAACGCGGCCGCCTGCTGGGCTTCCCGACGGCCAACGTGGAAGTCCCCAATGTCATCTGCGTTCCCGCAGACGGTGTCTATGCAGGTTGGTATCAGCGTCCCGATGGCAGTCGGCATGCGTGCGCGATCAACCTGGGGCGGCGGCCAACTTTCTACGAGCACGCCGACCACTCACTGCTGGAAGCTCACCTGCTGGACTTCGAGGGCGATCTCTACACGGAGACTGCCCGCGTCGAGTTCACTCACTTCCTACGCAGCGAGCGTAAGTTCGACGGGATCGACGCGCTCGTCAGCCAGCTGAAGAACGACATCGATCACGCTCGCGCCGTCCTTGCGTCGTGACGGTGCTGGCGTAGTTACCTCGCGGCTTACTCCGCTGGCCAGATGACGGCGCCGGCGTCGTCGTACACGCCATCCAGCACTGACGCATCCACCATCGTCTCGATGATGGGTGGCACGCCCTCGAAGAGTCCGATCTCTGCGTACTCGGTGACCTCAATTGTCAGCTCATCGACCAGCGGCAGACCCAGCGGTGCATCCGGGGTGGCGGTCTCGCTGACGAGCTTCGATTCGACGGCCCAGCGGGCGGTTTCGCCTTCGGGGGAGAAGAACAGCGCGTTGCCGCTGGCGTTGAGAGCGTTGACCGCTACTTGCGCCGCCGCTGCTGGGTCGGCAACTGCGTCGGCGAGGCCGCGCATGGTGGCTCGCATGAAGTCCTGAGCGGCAGTCGGGTGATCGGCGAGGAAGGTGAGGTTGGTGTAGAGCACACCGAAACTGCCGGGGATTCCGAAGTCGCTAGGGTCGTACAACTTGAAGGGGACGTCGGCGGCTTCCAGCTGCTTGGGTTCATTACTCTTGAACCCGGGGAACCCGATGATGTCGGGGATCTCGATGTGCGCCAGCGGGTCGTAGCCTTCAAGATTGACGGTTTCGTAGTCGACTCCTTCGACCAGGCCCTCTTTCGCCAACATCGCCTTGACGGAAGGGGTAATGGCACCCTTGACGCCGACTTTCTGACCCTTCACCGCCGCCAGCGTGGGCACTTCGCCATCCTTGGTGATGAGCGCATCAATTCCCGAACGACCCTCGACCGCACGGGCCACGAATCCCGCGTCGTTGGCACCAGCGAAGTCGACCATTTCGCTGAACGAACCGCCCGATGAGAACTGGGCATCGTTGGCGGCGATCAAGGGGTAGTTCTCGGTGGAGAAGCTGGGCGTGATGTTCACATCGAGAC
>JANOYI010000265.1:0-9037 GCA_031428795.1 Ilumatobacteraceae bacterium
GCTCTCGTACACGTTCAGCGAGCCCGGCACCTTCGAGGTCGGTTGCCACCAGCCCGGGCACTACGCAGCCGGCATGAAGATCGACGTCACCGTCGAGTAGGTAAGGGATCGGCAGAAGCAGCATCGGCGGAAGCAGCGTCGACGACACAACGATGGAGATGCTCGTCGAGCAGACCAAAACCGACACTGCGCACGCCAGTGTCTCCCCACATACCCCCTAGGGGTAGGGACGACCTATGACCCTATGACGGTACAAATGTGGGACGTACCTCGACCGGGTGGCCGGGTGAGTCGCCCGGCATTCCTGGCAGTGCCAGCCCGGCTGCGTCGGGACGATTGGCGAGAAGCCGTTGGATCGCTGTTGGCGGGGACGTGGCCCTCGATCGCGTAGCCGTCGACCACACCGGGGTGGGTTGCCGAACGCTGGCGCGGGTGCCGTGGGCTGCGCCGCGCAGCAGGCGAAGTCCGTTGGCGACAACGAATATGCCGGCGCCCATGTCGGCGCGCACGGCGAGACGGCCACACCCTGGGTCAGCCGTTCGTGCCAGCTGACTTCACACCTTCTCTACTACATTCTGTAGGAGTATGCGAGCGATTGAGCGAACCCCGTACCACTGCCGAGGGAGACCCGTGCCTGTTCAGTATTCGACCACCGATCGATCGCGCGCAGCGAACACCGGAGATCGCGTCTCCAACGATGTTGGCGCCGGGTTGGAAGAATGATCTCCACGGCTTGGACGGGCACGTTGGCGTTCGGACCTTGGTGGTTGATGTACTGCGGTCCGATCGGCCCGACCGAGTTGCACGCCCATCACGCTTTTCAGATCGTGGTCCACGAGGGCGACTCGTGTTTGGTCGATGGTGCCGGCGAAGCCATTGATGGGCCGATTGCGATCGTTGAACCGGATCAGCATCACGCGATCCGGGCGAGCAGGGAACGGGCGGTGGTGGTGTTCGTCGAACCGGAAAGCTCGGCGGGCGCGAATCTGCGGCGTCGGGGCCCGGCGGCGGTTCTTCAGGGCCTGCATTCGGTGTCGGAGGTGATCGGCGCATCGACACCCGATAACTGGTCGCGCGCTGACGAGGCCGTTCGCCGGACGCTGGCGATGGCGGGGGTGTCCGAGCCGGCCGCCCCTCTGCGTTGGTGGCGCCATCCAGCAGTCGATGAGGCACTGCTGCGCCTGCCTGATCTGGTCGACGACGGCCGAGTCGACTTCTCAGAGCTTGCGGCAACGATCGGGGTATCGACGAGCAGATTGACGCACGTGTTCTCCGCCGAGGTCGGCATACCGCTGCGGTCGTATGCGCGCTGGCTGCGACTCGTTCGCGCGACCGAGAGTCTCGCGGAGGGGGCATCGATCACTGAGGCGGCGCACGATGCCCGCTTCGCGGACGGCGCCCACTTCAGTCGAGTGTTCAGGGAAATGTTCGGGCTGACGCCATCAGAAGTGATGCTCGCCGGCTCATGGGTTCGCTGAGGACGACCGATTCGTTCAAGCGCCGCTCGACGAGACATCGCAGGATTGGTCCATGACCTGCTCCACTTCTCTTCGCGTTCGACGAATGACCGAATTCCTGTACGTCCCGGTCGTGGCCGTAGTCGGATTCGCCGGGATCGGCATCCTAGCCAGCGACCACAGGCGGTGGATTCCGCTGGTCGTCGTCGGAGTCGTGGCGATGACGTTTGCGGCAGAGCGGCTGGCACCCCATTCGCCACGGTGGAATCTTCACGGTCCCGACTTCGGCGCCGACGGCTTGCATGCCGTGGTGAACGAGTCCGTAACGGCCCTTGGGATACTGGCGATACCCGTCTTGGTCGACGCTGTGTCACTGGGAAGTTGGTGGCCGACAGAAGCGCCGTTCGCGGTTCGCCTCGCCATTTCGGTGATCGTGCTTGACGCGGGGGTGACGATGACGCACTGGTTGAGCCATCGCTGGGCGATGTTGTGGCGGTTCCACGCAGTGCACCACGGCGCCCGCCGGCTCTATGGGTTGAACGGATTGATGAAGCATCCGGTGCACCTGCTCATCGAGACGGTGGCAGGCATGGCACCGTTGATTGTGCTCGGCATCGACGCCGCCACAGCCTCCGCGCTCGCCGGATTCGTCGCAGTTCAGTTGGTGCTGCAGCACGCCAATGTGGACTACCGAGTCGGCCCGCTGGGGCGGTGGATGGCATGGAACGCCGGCCACCGCCTGCACCACGTAGCCGACGAGATCGAGGGCAACGTGAACTTCGGACTGTTCACGTTGGTGTGGGATCGGCTGCTCGGCACATATCGAGTATCCGACCGCTCAAACCCACCGCCGACAGTGGGACTAGCGGGGCACACACCGATGCCGTCGAGCTACCGGAAGCAATTCGCAATGCCGTGGGCTCGAGTCGGCGGGGCGTGAGATTCCTGACGATTTTTTCTACGCCGTGTAGTAGCCAGGCCTCTGGCGTTATTGACCAGCTGAAGCCCACGCGTCGGTGCCACCGTCGAGTTCGACGATGTCGGTGTACCCGAGCGCCAACAGTTGCTGCACGGCGATGGCTGACATCGACCCGGATCGGCAGTACACCGCGAGTGGAGTGTCTCGGTCCGACGGAAGCGTTCCCACGTCGAGGTCGTCGAATGGCATCGTCATCTCCGTGCCGTCGAGCTGATTGTCAGCTGCGGGTACGTGGACGTTGATCGTGACCGTTTTGGGGTCGACGATGGCAGCCGCGAATCCGGCTGGGTCCATCATGCGGTGGGCGGTGGCCGTCGACATGTCGGACATGTCGGACATGTCGGACATGTCATGGGTGTCGGTGGGCGACGAGTGATCCATGCCGGGCATGCCTGTGGCGAAGTAGACCACCACGGCGATGGCAAGGACGATCATCGCGACGATGAGCGGGGTGGCGCTGCGCCCGGCGGGTTGGCTGCGGCTGACGTCGTCGATGGTGTCGGGAGCGGGCGGGTCGATCATGGTTGTCCTTGTGTCGTGGCGGCAGTTGGGTCGCTGCCGGGCTGGGGAGTCGGCTCGGAGATTTCTTCAGCGGGGTGAGGTGTTTCAGCCCATTTCTGTCCGCGGGTGACGACCAGGTGGATCGCTCCTGCGGCGATTGCGGCCAGAGCGACCCATTGGTTGAGCCGTAGCCCGCCAGCTGAGTTCGCTGGGTCGATGCGTAGTCCTTCGATCCAGAATCGGCCTGTGCCGTAGCCGATCAGGTACACGCCGAGGAGGCGACCGGCGGCCAGGCGGTAGCGGCGTTGAATCCACAGCAGCACGCCGCACAATGCGAGGTTCCAGAGTGATTCGTACAGAAACGTTGGGTGAAACGTCGTGCCGGGTGGGTAGCCACGCGGGTTGTCGATCTCGAGTGCCCATGGGAGATCGGTGGCCTTTCCGTACAGCTCTTGGTTGAACCAGTTGCCCCATCGTCCGATCGATTGAGCGAGAGCGATCGCAGGTGCGCCGAACGTGAGCGCTACAGCCGGACGGATCCCCCGTCGCTTCGCCTGCCAGGCGCCGGCGGCGATTCCTGCGAGGAGTCCGCCTGGGATGCCGAGGCCGCCTTCCCAGATTTGGGGGATCGCGCTGAGGTTGTCGTCGAATTTCGACCAGGCGGTGATGACATGGTAGGCCCGCGCTCCGATCACACCAGCCACGACACCCCAGATGGCGATCGAGCTGGCATCGTCGCGAGTACCGAGTTGAGATTGCTCGAACTGTTTGCCGAGTAGCCAGACACCGGCGATGACGCCGAGTGCGATCATGAGACCGTAGGCGCGCAGCTCGAGCGGGCCGATCGAGAGCGTGCCTGAGGAAGGGCTCGGGATCGACGCCAGCAGTGTGTTGAATTGACCGGTCATCTAGTCGTCGCTCCTGTAGCGCAGCAGCGTGGCCATGCCCGATTCGAGGTGGTATGCGTTGTGGCAGTGAAGCATCCACTGCCCGGGGTTGGTGGCCTGAAAGACGAGCTCAGTGGTGACGCCGGGAAGAATGTTGACGGTGTCTTTGCGGACGCCGCCGCCCGTGCGCCCAAGTTGCGGTGTGTGACCGTGGACGTGGATGGGGTGCCACATAGTGGTGTCGTTGGTGATGTTGAGCGAGTACCACCTACCCTCCTCCAGGTCGATGGGGACGTGGTCCCCGTATGCGTGGCCATCGATGCCCCAGTCGGTCATCATCATTCCGCCGGTCAGGGCGACGTCGATGTCGAAGATGTCCTCGGGCGGGTCGAGGCGAACGCGTTCGTGGGCAGCGAGATCGGCGTAGCGCAGCCAGCTGCCGTCAAGCTCGGTCGCGTCGAACCGGACGGCTTTCCCCGCTTTGGTGTCGGAGGTGCGCAGGATCGTCCCGGCCCGTTGGTCCTTTCCTTCGGCGAGGGCCACGATTGGCCAAGCCCCCGATTCGACAACGAACGTGACGTCGTAGCGTTCGCCCATCCCGATCAGGAACGCGTCAACGTCGATCGGCTCGATCGGGTACCCGTCGGTGTGTGTCACGGTGAGGCGGTGGCCGCCCACGGCGACACGGTAGGCAGTGTCGGCCGACGCGTTGATGAATCGCAGGCGAACCCGGTCGCCCGCTCGTGGGAGCGGATCCAGCGTGGCGGGGTCTTCGAATGGGCGACCGTTGATCAGGTGGTACGGGTGGATGGCGTCGCCGGCGTCTCCTCCCAGTAGCGGCGATGTCGCCATTTCCATCGAGCCGTGGTCCATGTCGGACATGTCCCCCATCTCCATCCCGGCTGCACGGATTCGTTCGTACTCGTCGTGTGGGGTCGTGCCGGTGCCGTCGAGCCAGTCGTCGAGCACGATCACGTATTCGACGTCCGATACAACGTGTTCGTCTGGGTCGTCGATGATCATCGGGGCGTAGAGCCCGCGTTCGAGTTGGAGCCCGTGGTGCGGGTGAAACCAGTAGGTCCCCGGGTCAGGGACGACGAACCGGTAGGTGAACTGCGCACCCGGCTCGATGTCAGGCTGGGTCACACCGGCAACTCCATCCATCGCGTTCACGATGGCGAGCCCGTGCCAATGGATCGACGTCGCCTCGGGAAGTCGGTTGTCGATGGTCACCTCGACGAGATCGCCGGCGGTCGCACGCAGGACCGGGCCGGGGAGTAGCTCGTTGTATCCCCACGTCGTGACGTCGTTGCCGGCAATCGACCAACGCATCTCGCCCGCCGTGTAGCGAGCGGTGACGTCGGCACGGCGACCGTCGAGCGATGGAACCGAACGCGGCGGGCTCGACGTCGAGCCGCCGCGCGAGCAGCCAGTGACTGCACCGATGCCCGCGACAGCACCGATCGTGACGAACTGTCTCCGCGTCCACATGGCCTACTACGTTACGTAGTAGATCAGTGACTGGCAACCGGCAGCGCGATAAACTCGGGGCGTCAGTGCGGGCAGAGCGCAGTGAGCAGGCGTTCCAGGTGGTGGAGTTGGAAGACGCTGAAGCCGGCAGTGACAGCGAGGCTCGACCAGAGCGCGAAGAGTTGCAGACGACGTGGGTTGGGCACAGGGGGCGCCAGTAACGCACCCATTCGCGAGGCAACCCCGAGCCCCGAAAACCCAGCGACAGTCGGCGGGTTCGTCTGCAGTGCGACTTTGCCAAGTGTTATCGCGACGAGTTGACGGTCGCCGCAGACAGCTGCTGCGGCCTCGTCAGCCCACCGCTCGATCGAATACGACACCCGCTTGGCGAGGGCACGCAATGGCGGCAGCGCTGCGGCCGCCAGCTCAGCGGTGAGCAGGTAGCGGTCATGTCGATAGCGGGCGTGGGCTTGCTCGTGAGCAACGACGATTCGCTTCTCGTCTTCATCCAGCAGGTCGACCATCGCAGTTGAGATCACGATCTGTCCAGCCCGGCCAGGCAATGTCACCGCATACGGCTTATGACTGTGGGCGATATGAATCGGATGCGCCTCGTCGAGCCGCAGCTCCCGGTGTTGGCGGAGCAACCTGAACGTGCGCACCGTACCCGCCCCAATGAGACCGACGATAGGAACACCGACCCACGGTGACACGGAGCCGTGAAGCCCGATCACCTGCGCACACCATTTGAAGCCAAACCCAATCAGTGGCGCATGCGCCAGGAAAGCAACAGCGACAACCAGCGCGGTCGGCACTGCGGCCAGCACCACGAGCACCAGCGCGATCGTGACGAACCGGGTGGCCAGCCGCGGTGGCAGACGCCGGTGCGCCGACGTAGCGATGGCTGCCATCGCGAGCGTCACCAGCAACGGAAACGCCAGCGAGCTCACCGTCATCGCTTGCCCTTCTGCGCGGCTGTCTTGTCAAGCATCGCCATTATCGCGTTCGCCTCACGCGCTGGCAACCCGCCGATGAACCGGGTCAGCACCTGCGCTCGATCGGATGACGAGTCGAGCAATTCGCTGATTCGTCGTACAGCAAGGTCGGGCTCGTCGACAGCTGGTGCGTATGCGAAGGCTCGCCCAGCCGGTGTTCGCACGACCAACCCCTTCGCCTGCAACCTGGTCAGGATCGTGGCGACACTGGTGTAGGCGTACCCGGCGTCGAGGCGTCCATTGATCTCCCCGGGCAGCAGCGCGCCGTCGGCAGCCCACAGGACGCGCAAGACGTCGTTCTCAAATGCTCCGTCAGGTCGTCGTGTCATCTCACATCCTCCAGGGTGCCGCCCGTTCGCGAATGACTTCCAATATACTCCTACACCGTGTAGTTGCTCTGATGTCGGGGCGCTGCGTGAACCCGACAGCCTATGCCTCACTCACACACCCGCCGTCTCGCCCTCGCCGTCCTTACGATCTTCTTGTTCGTTGGGACCGCGGTCGGCCTGTCGTCGGGCACGGCACTGGCGCACAACACGCTGTTGTCAAGCGATCCCGCCGACGGCGCCACGTTTGCCCTTGCACCGACACAGATCACCTGGCAATTCGACAACGCAGTGCCACTCGAGTCAATGACAGTCACGCTGATCGACGCCTCCGGCGCCCGCAGCGAACTAGGCGGCTCGACCCACGGCGCTGCCGGCGACACCGAGGTCGTCACCCCGCTCCCGGCGTTGCTCCCCGGCTCCGTGTCGCTTCGATGGCGACTCGTCGGCCCTGATGGTCACCCAGTCACCGGCCGCGTCGATTTCACGCTCACGGCCCCGACAACGGTGGCGTCCACCGCGACCACGACTCCTACGACCGCTGCGGTCATCGAGGAGACCTCGCTTGATCGCGGCGACGGTGCGTACTCGACCCCCACAGGCGCGCGATGGATCCTGCGCTACGCGTCTTACCTGGCGATCATGGCTGCCGTCGGGATCCTGCTCACCGCCGCCTACGTATGGTCCGGAGCGGGCACCCATCCAATTCTGCGGCGCATCCTCAGTCGAGCGCTGCTCGCCACCGCCATCCTCGGGATCTTGCAGTTGCTCGTGCTTGCTTCTGATGTCAGCGGCGAAGCACCGTGGGCTTCGTTCGGGTCGATCGATGCCGCCACCACCACCGACGCCGGAATGGCGTTCGCGCTCCGCATCGCCCTCGCGTTGTCGATGTGGCTGGTGCTGTTCCATGCCCGCATCGCGCAACCCGACGTGTACTGGACCGCTGTCTCGATCCCCGGGCTCGGGCTACTCGGCACGTGGGCGTTCGCCGGCCACTCGCGTTCGATGCGATGGTCAGAGATCGGCGTGATCACCGACATCGCACACCACGCCGCAGCAGCGGCCTGGATCGCCGGACTGGCGATCATCGGCTGGATCGTCATCCCCAAGACGAAGGTCGATGTGATGGTGCCCGCCGTCCGACGCTTCTCCAAAGTTGCCGCGACCAGCGTCGCCGTACTCGTCGTCACCGGACTCATTCAAACCGTCCGACTCGTCGGCAACCCTGGCGATCTGCTCGACGTCAATCACGGCCGCTTTCTCGCCGCCAAAGTTGTTGTGCTCGCCGCCATGCTCGGCATCGCCAACGCCAACCGGCGGCGAGTCGAACACCGCCTGAACGACTCGGCACAGCTTTCCCACCACGTCGGCGGTCTGCGCCAGGCAGTCCTCGCCGAATTCGCGATCGGTCTCGTCATCGTCGCCATCACCGCCGCAATGGTCGTGTCACCGCCGTCGTCCAGTCAGTCCGGAACGGGCGCGCCCACCGATTCCAACTCCCATGTATACTACATTCTGTAGTAACCAATCCTGAAAGGCCCCCATGCCCCTTCGCCGTCTTGCCGCACCCGCCATCGCCCTCGCTCTCGCCGTCACCCTCGCCGCCTGCGGTTCCGATGACTCATCGTCAGCCAACACTGCTGCCACCGATTCTTCCAGCGGCTCGTCCGCGACCGTTGCGCTCAACACAGCCGACATCGAGTTCGCGCAAGGAATGATCGCCCACCACCAGCAAGCGATCGAGATGGCCGAGATTGCCCTCGACCCCAACGTCGGCGCCAGCCCCGCAGTCATTGACCTCGCCACCCGAATCAAGGGCGCCCAGGACCCCGAAGTCGAACTGATGACCGGGTGGTTGACCGCAGCCGGAGAACCGGTAGCGATGGACACGTCTGAGGGACACGACATGTCATCAATGGAAGGCATGATGACCGCCGAGCAAATGGACGCCATGGCAGCAATGACCGGCGCCGACTTCGACCAGATCTGGCTGCAAATGATGATCGCCCACCACGAGGGAGCCGTCAGCCAATCCCAGACAGTCAAGGCCAACGGCTCGAACGCCGACGTGCTCGCCCTCGCCGACACCATCATCAACGCCCAACAGGCCGAGATCACAGAGATGCAAGCCCTCCTCCAGGGCTGAGCATGTTCACCCGACCGACACGGTCGTCACCCCTTGCATCGGCCTGCTGACGATGAGATCGCCGAAGCGAACCTGGATCGCCGGAACCACGCAACCCATTCCCGAATTCCTCACCGGCATTCGCTGGCCGGACGGCATCGTTGAGTGCAGGTTCCGGTTGCTCCACCCCGCGGGCTCCTTGGTCGCCGTAGACGGCCAGCAAGGACTTGTCCTCACCGCTACTGAAGTTGCGTGCACGACCTGTTCCGATGCCTGCATCGGCTGACGACAGTGGAG
>JANOYI010000266.1:0-2873 GCA_031428795.1 Ilumatobacteraceae bacterium
GTGCGGAACGTGATGGCAACCAGCCCGCGATCGAGCGTGGCCGCCTCACTGAGATCCAGCGGGCGATTACCGAGGTAGGTGTACGGGTTCGTGTTGAGCACGATGGTGAAGTAGCCGTCGTCCACCACAGACACGCCGTCACGTTCGACGGAGAAATGCGGATGCTTGCGGTCGTAGTTGATGGCCCACGTGCGCAGCCCGGCGTAGATGAAGAGCGGGTGCCCCAGCCAGCGCTTCATCGAGGCGCGGCGCTCGACTTCCTTCACCACTGCGGCGTCGTAGCCGACTCCCGTGTGGAAGCAGAAGTAACGGCCGTTGACCTTGCCCAACCCAATCGGCTCGATGACGCGCGCTGCGATCCCGGCGGCCAGCAGGTGGACTGCCGCGACCGGGTCGTTGGGCATGCCGAGTGTGCGGGCGAAGACGTTGGTGCTGCCGCCCGGCAACACACCCAGCGCCGTCTCGGTGCCCGCAACACCGGTTGCCACTTCGTTGAGCGTGCCGTCGCCGCCATAGCCGATCACCACGTCGACTCCGCGACGGGCAGCGTCCTGCGCGAAGCGGGTCGCGTGGCCGCGGCGATTGGTTTCGACGACCTCGACCTCGTTGCCCTGCGACAGGGCGCGATGGACCACGACCGTGTTGCGCGCCGTCACCGACGACGCAAAGGCGTTGACCACGAGCAGAATGCGCAAGGGACCGAACGGTACAGGCTGAACGGGTTTGCTCGAACCCTCATCATGAACGACATCCGGCAACGACGCCGACTACGAATGAACTTGAACGACGTGACACATGTGCGCCGGTTGGGTGAACCGCCTACCGACCGGTAACAATGTCGACCATGAACGTGATCGTGTGCGTCAAGCAGATCCCCGACCCGGCAACCCCGGGCGCGTTGGGCTCCGATAACACTCTCAAGCGAGATGGCAAGCTCATCCTCGACGAGTCCGACAGCTACGGCGTTGAAATGGCGCTGCAGCTGGTGGACGCGGCGGGCGGTGGCGAAGTGAGCCTCGTCTCCATGGCCCCGAATGGTGAGGTGTCGGGCTTGCGCACGGCGCTCGCCATGGGTGCAGCCAAGGGCACTCTCGTTTCCGACCCGGCCTTGCAGGGCAGCGATGCACTCACCACCGCCAAGGTGTTGGGTGCGGCCATCCAGAAGATGGGTGCGTTCGACCTGGTCATCGCGGCCACCGAGTCCAGCGATGGTTACACCGGCACCGTGCCCGAGCAGCTGGCCGAGGTCCTCGGTCTGCCGTCGGTGACGTTCGCCAAGCACGTCGCCATCAGTGACGGCACGCTCAACGTCAACCGCCAGACCGAAGATGGTTTCGACGAGGTCACCTGCCCGCTGCCCGCTGTCATCAGCGTGACGGCCGGTGTGGTCGAGCCCCGTTACCCCAGCTTCAAGGGAATCATGGCTGCCAAGAGCAAGCCGATTGAGACTGTCACCGCCGGCGACCTCGGGGTCACCCCGGTCGGCTGGGCTGGCGCCGGTCAGAGCATTGTCAGCGTCACGCAGGCCGAGGCCCGCGCTGCTGGCGAGATCATCGAAGACGACGGAGAGGGTTTCGCCAAGATTGTGGCGTACCTCGAAAACTTGAAGGTCATCTGAGGAGCGACGCCATGAATGTTTGGGTTTTCTCACAAGAAGCAAGCGGTGCGCCCACGACGGCGACACTGGAACTCCTCACCAAGGCTCGTTCATTGGGCGACGTCACCGCGTTCGTCGGTGGTAGCGCCGACGCGCTGGCCGCTTCGCTCGGCGAGCACGGTGCAACCAAGGTGTACGCGACCGGCGATTTGGCAGGCAAGTTGCCCGGTGTCGCCGTCTCGGCAGCGATGAAGGCCGTGATTGACGGCGGCGATTCGCCCGACTTGATCATGTTCCCGCAGACCACTGAGGGCCGCGACGTGATGAGCCGCCTGTCGGTCAAGCTCGACCGTACAGTGCTCACCAACAACGTCGACGTCAGTATCGATGACGGTTCGGTCAGCGTCACCACCCCGATCTTCGGCGGCAACACCTTGGTCACCACCTCGTTCTCCGGTGCCGGTCCGTTCCTCGCGGCGTTCCGCCCGAAGAGCTTTACGGCAGAGTCGGCTGGCGGCGCAACCGCTGCAGTCACCGCCGCTCCGGTTCCCGAGTTGGGCACCACCGGCGCTGCGCAGGTCGTTGCCGTGCACGTGGAAGCCACGTCGGGCCCGAAGCTGGACGAAGCCACCATCGTGGTCTCGGGTGGCCGTGGCCTCGGCGAAGCTGCCAAGTACGAAATGGTCGAGCAACTCGCCAAGCTGCTGAAGGGTGCCCCTGGCGCCTCGCGAGCAATCGTCGACGCCGGTTGGGTGCCGTACAGCTACCAGGTCGGCCAGACCGGCAAAGTCGTCAAGCCGGGCGTGTACATCGCATGCGGCATCTCGGGCGCCACCCAGCACATGGTGGGCATGAAGGGCTCGAAGAACATCATCGCCATCAACAAGGACAAGGAAGCTCCCATCTTCGGCATTGCCGACTTGGGCATTGTGGGCGACGTCCACAAGGTGCTACCGAAGCTGATCGAGGCGTTGCAGAGTCGCGGCTGACCGAGCAACACCGGAACGGAAGAAGGCGGCCCGCAAGGGCCGCCTTCCGACGTTTTGTACCGATCTCGAGATGACTTCGGGAGCTGGACCAGCGGCCCTGTCACACCAGCGGCCAGGGATAGCGGCGACCGCTGTTGTCTACGGGAAACACGCGGTGCTCCACAACCCATTGCGCTCGCTCCTGAATCGCGACGGCTTCCTCGTCGTTCAGTAGCGCTGCCACTTCGAGTGGCACCCGCTCGGCAATCTTGGCCGCCCTCGCGAGTAGGTCATCCGTCATCGTCTCG
>JANOYI010000267.1:0-1814 GCA_031428795.1 Ilumatobacteraceae bacterium
TTGAAAGCGACGCACGGGGATTCCTAAGTTCAGGTTTATCAAGACTTTGAACAAGGAAATCCCCATGCGTCCGACTTATCCTACGCTGTCATCCGCCTCGGTCCACCAGTTGGCATGAGGTTCCCCAAGTTTGGTGGACACGAAGTTAGCGGTGTAAACTCAGACCAAGGAGTTCACCGATGCCTCGTCCCCGAACGGCGTACACGGCGGAGTTCAAGCTCGCGGCCGTCAAGATGATCGCCGAGCAGAAGCTCTCCGTCGCCGAAGTCGGCCGCCGCCTCGACGTCAGCGAGACCCTGCTCCGCGCCTGGCGCAAGGCGGTCCTCGCCAGTGGCACCAGGTCGTACTTTTCCACAACAACTCCGGCTTGCCCGCTTTGACCTGGAAGCACGCGGTGCCAGCCGTGCCCTTGTCGGTCGTCCCGTAGCCCATGTGAATCGGCGCGACGACGATGTCGCCCACGACCACCGGCGTGAGGTTCCCCAAGTTTGGTGGAGACGAAGTTAACGGTGTAGACTCAGTTCAAGGAGTTCACCGATGCCCCGTGCCCGAACGACGTACACGGCCGAGTACAAGCTCTCGGCCGTGAAGATGATCACCGACCAGAAGTTGTCCGTCGCCGAGGTCGCGCGACGACTCGATGTCAGTGAGACCCTGCTCCGCGCCTGGCGCAAGGCGGTCCTCGCCGGTGGCGACGCGGCCTTCCCAGGGCACGGCAACCCGACGCCCGCCGACGACGAGATGCGACGGCTCCGGGCCGAGAACGTGCGCCTCCGGGCCGAGCGGGATCTGTTAAAAAAAGCCGCCGCGTACTTCGCCAACCCGCCGACGTGACGTTCCGGTTCATCGCCGACAACACCGACGCGTGGCCCGTCACCTGGATGTGCGAGGCGCTGGAGGTGTCGGCATCCGGGTACCACGTCTGGGCCGCGCGCCCCGACAGCCCGACCGAGACGTGGCGTCAGGAGTTGGTCGGTGCGATCGAGGAGATCCACGCCGACGTGAAGCACCGGTACGGGAGCCCGCGCATGACCGCCGAGTTGAACGCGCGCGGGCACGAGTGCTCGGAGAACACGGTGGCCCAACTCATGCGCGAGCAGGGAATCCGTGCGAAAGCTCCCCGGCGGTTCGTCCGCACGACGGACTCGAACCACCGGCTCCCGGTCGCGGACAACATCCTCGATCGGAACTTCGAGCCGGACGGCCCGAAGGAAAAGTGGTGCGCGGACATCACCTACATCCCGACCCGCGAGGGCTGGCTGTACCTGGCGGTGGTGGAGGACCTGTTCTCCCGGATGATCGTGGGCTGGTCGATGGACGAGACGATGGAGAGTCGGTTGGTGGTCGATGCCCTCGCGATGGCGGTGGCTCGTCGGCGCCCCGACGCGGGTTTGTTGGCGCACTCGGATCGCGGAAGTCAGTACGCCAGCGAGCACTACCAGCGGGTACTCTCGGCGGAAGGGATCGTGTGCAGCATGAGCGGTGTGGGCCAGTGCTGGGACAACGCCCCGATGGAGTCGTTCTTCGGTCACCAGAAGTGCGAGATCGCGTCGGGCGAGATGTTCGCGACCCGCGACCAGGCGCGGGCCGAGATCTTCGAGTACCTGGAAGTGTTCTACAACCGCGTCCGCTTGCACTCCTCTCTGGGGTTCGTTTCCCCGGATGAGTTTGAACGGACGTACAACCAGAAACGCCGTTAACTTCGCGTCCATTTTTCATGGGGAAGATCACAGGTCGAGGCGGTGACGACGAAGGTGCTGGTCTGGAAGCGGGCCCGCCAACCGCAGACGAAGGTCTATGCGTTTGGCGGCTGG
>JANOYI010000268.1:0-10918 GCA_031428795.1 Ilumatobacteraceae bacterium
TGAACAGCGAGCGGCATCCCACCGCGACACGCACGTCGCTCGTACTCCTCGCGCTCGGTGACGGGACGCCTTGCGACGACGAGAGCGGCAGGATCGGCGAGCGCGAGGTCGAAGAAGTCCTCGTGGACGCCGTCGAACTCACCTTGGGAGAACGGCATGACTTCGAGCAATTGGATGCGTCCGGTGAGCGCCTGAGTGCCGCGCGGCATCGCCCAGAACGACGCAGAGCCGGTGAGCAGCCAGCGGCCGTTGTGGTGTCGCTGGTTCAGTTCCGCTTTGATCGCTTGCAGCAACTCGGGCACGTGCTGGTGCTCGTCGATGCAAACCGGTGACGGCCCCCGAACAGCGTCGGACGGCGACGCCTGCACCCGAGCGCGCACGACGACATCGTCGAGGTCGGTGATCTCGACGTCATGCCGCCGGGCGAGTTCGGCAAGCACGGTGGACTTGCCAACAGAACGTGCACCCTGTAGCACCACGACCGGCGCTTCAGCCAGCCGCTCCTCGACGATGGACAGGATCCGACGGTCGATCGGCGAAGTGAGCATTCCGCCAGCATAGGCGATCTACTTTCCAAATCCGAGCAGCTCTACGTTCTAGATCCGAGGCACCTATCTTTCCAGATCGGAGGACTCTTCCGTTCCAGATCCGAGCCGACACACGAGCGGGCGGCCATCACGATGGCGGCAACCAACTCGGCTCAGCGGTGCACGTCGAGACTGTTGGCGAGGGTAGTCGAAGCGCGTTGGTCAGCCGGTTGCGTGTAGTGCGCGTAGATGTCCAGCGTCGTCGAAGCGCGGGCATGGCCGAGCCGACCGGCAGCGGTACGCACGTCGATGCCATTGAGCAGCATTGTCATGGCCGCGACGTGGCGAAGGTCGTGCAGTCGTATCTTCGCAATGTCCAGCCGGGCCGCAAGGCGAGCGAACGCAACTGACCTGCTCAGCTTCGGTGTTCTCCTCGTCTGGTCTTCATTGAGCATCATTGCAGTAGCGCGCAGTAGATGAACAAGTGGATGGACAACCTTGGTCGCAACATTCGATGCAACGTGCGTTTGTTGCGATAGAGGGTACAGTAGGCGCATGTGCAAGGTCCTCGATGATCGTGCACTGGCGAACCACGCACTCCTCGCTCTGCGCCGGCGACCGTCGCGCTTCACGCTGCCCGACGGCACGTCCGTGCGCATTCCCAAAGCAGCGGTCGACGGCCTGATCGAACTACTGACGGCCGCCGCCGCGGGCGACGAGGCCACGATCGTTCGCTCACCACGGGAGCTCACCACGCAGCAGGCGGCAAAGCTCTTGAACGTATCCCGGCCGACGGTCGTGAAGCTGATCGACGACGGCGTGCTGCCGGCACGCAAGGTCGGCTCCCATCGCCGAGTACCACTCACCGATCTGCTTGCCTTTCGTCAGGATGTAGTCGCGAAACGCCGTGCGGCACTCGACGAGATGACAACCGATGCCGAAGAACTCGGGCTGTACGACTGAGGGCGATGAACCAACCAGTCGCAGTGCTCGACGCCGACGTGCTGGTGCCGGTGTTCGTTTGCGATCTCCTGCTCTCCATGTTCGACGCCGAACTCTTCCAGCCAGCGGTCAGCCCAACGATCTTCGTGGAGGTAGAACGAAGCCTGATCGCTGACTTCCCTCGCCTCGATCCAGATGGACTTCGTCGACGAGTCGATTCCATGGCACGGGCGCTTGCCCTGCACGTGCACGACGTCACCCAAGAGAACGATGCGGCACTGGCCGGCATCAATCGCAAGGACCGACATGTCGCCGCGCTCGCATTGACTCAGCACGCCGACCTGGTGGTGACCAATGATCGTCGGCTCCGACGAGAGATCAACGCACTCAGCCTGCCCCTTCGAGCACTTTCCGCCGACGAGTTCGTCCTGCGCCTCGTGCTCGACGACCGCACGCAGGTTGACGATGTCATCGACGAACTGGTCACCAAGCGACAGCGCAGACCGGTCACCCCGCGCGGCGCTGCTCGACCAACTCGCCGTCGCCGTACCACGTGCCATCGCCGAGTTGCGGTCCACCAATTGACGCTCTCTTCGTTGCGGCACCCCTCGGCTCCGCTGGCGGGGTTGTGCAACAAGTCGTTGCACAACCATCGACAAAACCGTGGGTCGCCATCTCAATCAGCGTCGTTGCGCCACTTCCGACCTCACTGAGCATCGCCCAGTTCGCCGCGCCTGGGCGCTCCACGACTCGCTGTCCATAACTTGTCCATCCGAAAGATGGACAACTCCATGGCCGACCCCATAGTTGCGCACCACCAGCACCACCATCCACCAGTGTTTGAGCGCCCCCGGCAGGAATCGAACCTGCGACCTGCGGTTTAGGAAACGCCTTCGTTGCGTTCGCCGGTGTTCGTCGTTGTCCGCGAAAGTACAGCTGAGCACGGTGTTGACGGGTCGGTCGTCCGCCAACGTTCGCCGACTACCGCCCCGATTCGGCCAGCGTTGCTACCACGCTGCTACCACGGGGAGCCGATCTACTCCGGCTGTCCCCTACATCCGCCATTCAAAGCCTGTCACAACTCTACTATTTTTGGTAGAGTTGTGACATCTACTCGGAGGAGGTTGAGATGCTCGTTGACACCTACCGGCGGCGGCTTGCCGCTCACGCTGCAGATCAGTATGGCTACGTCACCACCCGTGACGCGACCGAATTGGAGATCCCACCGGTCGAGCTACCGAAGTTGGCGGCAACGGGTGGACTGGTGCATGTCGCCTACGGATTGTGGAGATTCGACGACCGACCGCGAACCGGTCGGGACCAGTTCATGGAGGCCGTGTTGCGAGTCGGTGCCGACGCTTACCTGACCCACGATGCCGTGCTCGCATTCCATGAACTCGCGCAGGTGAACCCGCGACGGATCAGAATCGGCACGCCACACCGCGCACGTGCGCGGGTGCCCGACTTCGTCGAGGTCGTCCGCCAACAGATCGACCCGGCCGATCTCACCGTGTACGAGGGCGTGCCCTCAGCGACGGTCGCCCGGGCCTTCATCGACTGCCGCGACATGATCATGCGCGACCGGCTCCTCGATGCCATCGCCGAAGCCAAGCGAACTGGGCTGCTCCATACACGTGAAGTTCAACGGGTACTCGACGCGATCGACCACGACGGATGAACACCAAACGCGACACTCCGCCCTCCAACCTTCGGTCGCTTCAAGCCCGGATCGAAAACGAAGCCGCATCGAGAAACCAACCGGTCCGACGGATCATGCGCGCAGTCGCCAACGTGGCCGTCGGGCAGATGCTGCCACCAAGCGTTGTCAAAGGAGGCACTGCGATGAAGCTGCGCGTCGGCGAACCAGGTAGCCGGTTCACGCCAGACTTCGACGCATCACGATCAGCCGAGATCACCCTCGACGACTACATCGACGAACTCGCCGACCTGTTGGCCGCCGGTTGGAGTGGGTTCACAGGCACCGTCGAACAGGAGGAAGCCGCCACCCCTGAAGGTGTCCCCGCCGAGTACGTGATGCAGCCATTCTCGATCCGGCTCGCCTTCCGAGGACGACACTGGCTGACAGTCGCATTCGAACTCGGGCACGATGAAATCGGGAGCACCAAGGCTCACGACCTTCGAATCGCCGACGATCTGATCACGTTGTTCGAGTCATTGGGGCTCGAGACGCCGGCCCCGATCCCGGTTCTCCCGTTGGACCATCAGATCGCGCAGAAGCTCCATGCGTGCACGTACGTCAACCCCAAAACAGGTCAGAACGACCGAGCCCACGACCTCGTCGACCTACAAATCCTCGAACAGGAAGAAGCGATCGACATGGCCGCAGTCGCCGCAACCACCGAGCGACTGTTCGCCGCGCGCCAAGGGCACGACTGGCCGCCCACCGTTGTCCAGAACGACCGATGGGAGACCATCTACACCGAAGCCGCCACCGGCCTGGAGGTCATCGACAACGTCACCGACGCTGTCACATGGGCCAACAACTTCATCGCCCGAGCCGTCGCCGACGGTGTGTGATCAGCCGGACACCGCAACACGGACACCCATCTCACCACTACTTTTCAGCGCCCCCGGCAGGAATCGAACCTGCGACCTGCGGTTTAGGAAACCGTTGCTCTATCCCCTGAGCTACGGGAGCGGGGGCCGAACGCACCTGCGTACGACGGTCGCCACGTTACCGACCCAGAGCCTGCCCGAAGACAGACCTCCGTGTCGACGGACCTGCCCGATGGTTCGCTCCTGGTCATGTCTGGCAACTGCCAGCGAGATTGGTTACACCAAATTCCCAAGACGAAGCGCGCGGTGGCACCACGCATCAACCTCACGTTCAGATGGATTCACGGCCCCGCTGATCAAGGCTTCAGGTGCCGATGATCCCGCCGTCGTCCTTGGTGACGATCACCGTGCTCGACCGCGGTCGGCCCTGCCCGAGGGCTCTCTTGTCGGGCCAGTTGCTGATGGCCTGTTCCTGCCCGGGAATTGTCGTGAAGGTGAGTGACTCCCCAGGGTGTTGGATGTCGACGAACATGGTCCGTTGATCAGGGGTCGTGCAGACGCCCGTCACCTCGCACGCCTTCGGGCCGACGAGGAAACGCCGCACTTCCTTGGTGTTCGGGTCGGCGGCCACCATCACTGCGTTGGGCATGTTGACGTACGCACCGACTCCGGGCACGGACATGTCGGTCTGGATCCAGATGCGTCCGTCGGGGTCGGCCCAGATGCCGTCGGGCGAACCGAAGATCGCACCGTTGATGTTGCCGCCGGGCAAGTACCCGTTGAGCCCGGCAGGGTTCGTCGGGTCGCCGGCGAAGATGAAGATGTCCCAACTGAACGTGAGTGCGCCGGCGTCGCCGGCCTCGGTCCACCGCACGATGGACCCGTACTGATTGCCCCTTCTCGATGACGACGTCGCCGACGTCGAGACCCTCGGGTTGGCTTCGTCGGCAACTGAGTTCGGGTTCTCGGCCGGATCTGCCGTCGAGTGGCCGCGTCGGCTGTTGTTCGTGAGGGTGGCGTACACCCTGCCGTCAGGAGCGACGGTGACCCACTCCGGTCGGTCCATCTTGGTGGCTCCGACACGGTCGGCTGCCACACGGGCATGCACCAAAATGTCGTCGATGGTCATGTTGAAGGCGGCGAGTACCGGATTCGTGGTGGTAAGCGGGATCCAGACGCCCGATCCCATGTCGTCCCCAGCGGGGTCGCCGGCGTCGAATCTCGCCACGTACAGGGTTCCCTCGGCGAGCGGGCTGACCTTTTGCTTGAGCGCCTGTTCGATCGGAACAGAACCGACGAACTTGTAGATGTAGTTGTTGCGCTCGTCGTCGCCGGAGTACACGACAGCGCGGCCATCGCTGGTGGTGGCGAACGCAGCACTCTCGTGCTTGAAACGGCCGAGCGCAGTCAATTTCTGGGGCATCGAGTCGGGCTTGTACGGATCGATCTCCACCATCCAGCCGAAGCGGTTCGACTCGTTCGGATCGAGTCGCACGTTGAATCGAGAGTCATGCACGTGCCAGGAATAGTCGAAGCCAGTTTGAGTGATGCCGTACCGTGCCTGTTGCGGCGTCCTCGTGTACGCACCGTCCCAGCCGAAGTAGCCGTTGAAGTTCTCTTCGCAGGTGACATACGTGCCCCAGGGGCTGGCCCCACTGCCACAGTTGTTCAGCGTGCCCAGGACCGATGTGCCCGTCGGGTCGGCGGTCGTCTTCAGCAGCGCCGAGCCAGCTGCCGGGCCGACGAGCTTCATTGGGGTCGACCCAGTGATGCGACGCGCCCGTTCGGACGGGCGGACCACTGACCAATTGCCGTTCTTGCGCCGTACCTCGATGACCGACACACCGTGCGCTGCGATGGACTTGCGCACCTTGTCGGGCGTGAAGGTCGACATGCCATCGGTGAACAGCAACCCCTGGTCGACGTATTCGTGGTTGATGCACAGCAGGCCGTGATCGGAGTTCAGCTTCTTCTTGTTGTGTGGAAAGAAGAAGATGCCGTCGTGATGCATGCCCGCCTGCAGGCTCTGAGCCTGCCAGTCCTGCGAGGCGTCAAACGCAAAAGCTGGGCCGTCCGACACCGGATCACCCCACGAGAAGAGCACTCTGGCCGTATAACCGACCGGCACGACCACGTTGTCGCCATCGTTGACACCGACCACGGCTGGTTGAGTAGCAGTCGCTGCTTTGGAAGCGACCAGCGGCACCGATGCGAAACCGAGCAACGCAATCGGGCTGTATCTTGGCGCGCGACGCCCCCCGGTGGGAGCAGCGGCGACACCCGACGGAGCGTAGAAGCCCGACAGGAACGCCAGCGATGCGCCGGCGCCACCCAGCTTCAGCAGTGACCGCCTCGAGAGATGCGCTTCGATGATCTCGTCGAGCGCAGGATTGTCGGTCGGATTGTTGTCGATGTCGTCCGGACTCATGGCTGATCCCCTTTTTCAAGCTGGTGTCAGGGCCAGCGTAGATCAACCCGTAAGACCCCCTTTACAGACCCGGCGTTCTAGGACCTAGGAACCAGACCGGGCGGACCTGCGCAGGAACAGAATCTCGCGGTGCCGGTCGATCGACTGTCGAATAGCCGACTTCGTCGATAATGATCAGCCCGTAACGGCGTAGCCGGGCGAGTCGGCCGAGTGCAGAACGATCGACGAGTTTGTACTGCTGAACGGGAGCACGATGGCGCACGGACCCGCCGTTGTCGAACAGATCTCGAAGATCGGGCCAGGCCAAGGCCCGCTTTCTTACCGTCGGCTTCACAAAGCCCTCGCCAGAACGATTGTGGCGGGACCGATAACACCAGACCTTCGGCAGACCTTTCCAGAGAGACCCCGGGAGACCCCCTGACAGTCCCCGAGCGCCGACCGAAATCACCACACGCTGGCTCTTCGAGGTCAAAGCCCTGGTCAGAGAAGTACCTAGGGCGCGTTGGGAAACCGTTGCTCTATCCCCTGAGCTACGGGAGACGGGGACGGCGCGAAATCTGGCGCGAAATTGGGTGCCGTCGGTCGGGCCGTATGGCCTGACAGGTTAACCGGCCGAAAGGGAGGCAGACGGGGGAGGTTCCCAACGGTCGTCCAGGCCCAACTGGCAGGGAGGCCCCTGCAATCGCCCGGCCTTTGCGGAACGCAACACGCAAGGTGCGAGCGCCGCCTTCACGACGTGGCAGCGACGTCGCGCCGAACGAAGGTCGAGGTGGCGACGACGACGATGATGGCGAGGTAGAAGAGGAGTGTCGCCAGCGCGACGGTTGGAGGCCGATCGAACCCGACGTCCTCGAGTGCGGTCCACGGCACGACGGTCGCGACGTTCTCGCCGATCAGAAACCGAGCCCAACCGGGCTTGAGCCCGGCGATCGTCCGCTCGGCAACGAACGCCCACACGGCGATGCCGATCAGCGCGGCGCTCGTGTTGCGGCCGATCGTCGCGATGTTCACTGCGAGCACCGCGATCATCGCGGTAATCACGGAGATGCGCGTCGTCGCCAGGAAGAGGCCGACCCACCAGTCACCATCGGTCCCGGTGGTGCTGCCGTTGAGGAACACGGCGGGGAGTGTCGACGCGAGGAACACGATCTGCAGCGCGAATCCGATGAGGAAGGCCATGATCGCGGCGGATGCGGTGCGCGCGGCATGCAGACGCACGCGCGATGGCTCCCACGTCAGCCCGGTCGTGATGGTTCCTGCGCGCCACTCGGCACCGCCGACGGAGGCACCGCACATCGCCGCACCGAACACCAGGAACAGCGCCGCAGAGAGCAGGAGCGAGTCACCGCCGCCTCCGCCGGTGGTCCACCAGGTCGCCATGTGGACGGGGTGGTCGGAACCCAGCTTCGAGGGATCGCGGCTGGAGGTGAACGCGATCACACCGGTCAGCGCGCAGAAAGCCAGCGCGAGTGCGATCATCCAGCGCACGAACCTGCGGTGCATCGCGCGTCGCATCTCCACCCACAGCAGTCGTCGAAAGCTGTTCATGCTGCGACCTCCTCGGTCGTGTCGCGGCCGGTGATGCTGAGGAACAAGTCCTCCAGCGACACCGCGTCGGGACGGAGCTCGTTCACGTAGAGACCGGCGTCGGCGAGCAACTTGGTGACGTGCGACGCCTCCGACGGCTCGATGCTGATGCGGAGAAGCTCACCGTCGCGTTCAACACCTAGGCCCGCCTGCGCCAACACCAGCGATCCAGCGTCGGTGTCGTCGAGTCCGACGAGGACCGAGGGCTTGGCGGCGGCGGCGAGGACCTCGTCGACCCGGCCAGACAACACCAACCGCCCGTCGTCGATGATGGCAACGCGGTCACAGGTCTGCTCGACCTCGGCGAGCAAGTGACTCGACAAGAACACGGTGCGGCCCTCGGCACCGAGCCGTCGCAGCATCTGGCGGATCTCCCTGATGCCGGCGGGATCGAGCCCGTTGACCGGCTCGTCGAGCACCAGCAGTGCCGGATCCTTCAACAGGGCCGCCGCGAGCCCCAGACGCTGGCGCATGCCGAGCGAGTACTTGTTGACCTTCTCGTCGGCCCGGTCGGCGAGTCCTACCGACTCGAGGCTCTCCGCGACGCGTCGAGATCCGATGCCGTTCATCGCCCCGAGCAACGCGAGATTTTCGCGGCCGGTCATCGTGGGAAACAACGCCGGAGTCTCGACGATGGCACCGATGCTCGGCATCGTTGCCCGTAGATCGCCCGGCGACGGTCGGCCCAACACCGACATGGTGCCCGCGGACGCGCGCACGAGTCCGAGCAGGCAGCGGATGGTGGTGGTCTTGCCAGAGCCGTTAGGGCCGAGGAAGCCAAACACGCCGCCCTCGGGCACCGACAGGTCCAGTCCCTGGACCGCGACCTTCCGGGCGCGTCCTCGCCGCCGGTATTCCTTGCACAGGCCCTCGATCTCGATGACTGCAGTCATGCACTGACAGACGCTCACTCCCGCCGCCTCGGGTGACACCGACCCCCTGATTGTTCTTCTTCAACACTGCAGCATCGAAGATGAGAACAGGCTCGTCGTCAAACACGTGCTCGTCGCGCCTATCCAGCAACTCGACAGCCAGTTAGTTACGCATATGAAGGGCGAGAGCGGTTCGAGCCAACGTTACGAGCGGCTCCAAAGCCCACGAGCAGGCGGTTCAGCTGAACCGGGGTCTCGTTCAGATGAACGGAACGCCAGGCAGGTGCCTGGGCGCGGCGCACGTGGGGTCACCCTTCGATGCCTTGCACCGCGCAGGGCATCCTCTTGATGCCGTTGAAGAAGGTCGACATGAGGCGCGTGGGCTCGCCCACCACCTCCAAGTCCGGCAACTCGCGAAGTATCTCGTCGAACATGATGATCGAACGGAAGTGGTCGGCGAGCTCCGGGTTGATCGACTCGTCGACGCGAATGCCGTCCTCCGAGGAGAACACGCGTGGATTTCGGCTCACCTCACGTACCCCGCATAGCTCGCCACCGACCAGAATCCGCGGGATGGGGTGCTTCAGGCGTCGGTAGGTCGGGCTCCCGCCTCATGTGACGACCGTCGTCCTCCGAGAAACCGGGCGTGTTCGACGGGGCCCGGGAAGGGGCTACGGTCGCGGGGATGGAGATTCTCTACATTTCGTCGAGTGGCCCGTCCGACCCGACCCGAGCGTCGCTGCCGTGGCACCTGGCTGTGAACGGTTCCATCGAATCGGGCCAGACCGCACGGATCATGCTCCTGGGTGACGCCGCCGAAATCGTGCGAGCCGACGTGCGCGACGGCGTCGAAGGGGTCGGGCTGCCAGCCCTGCGCGACCTCACCGCGAAGGCGGTCGAGCGCTCAGTCCCAGTCCACGTTTGAAAGGGTTGTGCAGTTGCCCGGGGGGCAACAGACGCCGACCTCGCCACGGTGAACGGGACATGGGCGACCCCACCTGACGTCGCAGCACTCATCGCCAGCGCCGACCGAGTCGTCACCTTCTAGCTCGAAACGTTCGGCCGCCTAGCGGTTCAGCTGAACCGACTCTCGTCCAGGTGAACGCGCGCCCTCACGACGCCGTCGGCAACGTCGTCACAGCCGCCCATGTGGGTGGCTTCAACTCCGGCAACATGGGCATCGCGCTGCTGGGCACGCTGACGACGGTCGAACCTCGCCCAGGTGCCCGCAGCGCTCTCGAACAGCTGCTGACACAGCTCCGCACCCGACACGCGATCGATCCCCACGGTTCCCCGACGTACGTGAACCCGGTGAACGGCGTCACCAAGAGCGTGGCCAACATCTCCGGCCACCGCGACTGGGCGGCGACGGAGTGCCCCGGCGGCAACCTGTACGCGCTGCTCCCGACCATCCGTGACACCGTCGCCGGTAGCGGCAACCCGCCGTCGATGGACACGACCCCGCCCGCGATCACAGCAGTGAAGGCGTCGGCCACGTCGAACAGCGCGACAGTGACGTGGGCGACCGACGAGCCGGCGACGAGCATGGTCGAGTACCGGCGCACGAGGACGTCAACGTGGACACCGATTTCTGTCGCCGGACCGCGCACGAGCCACTCGATCATCGTCGGCGGTCTTGCTCGGCGTACCAGTTACGAGTACCGCGTGACGAGCATCGACGCCGCGGGCAACTCGGCGACGAGCACGATCGCGTCCTTCAAGACGCGCTGACGCGACGGTGGCCGGCACCATCGTCAGGCGGATGTTTGACGGCGGGCATTTGTGGGTATTTCGCAGTCTGCCAACCCGGCAATGGAGGACTCACATGTACATCGGCCTGGGCACCTTGCTCATCATCATTCTTCTCATCCTCGTTCTCACCTGATCGGCGACACCATGGACCCCAAGATTTCCTTCTTCTTTTACCTGGCCGCGGTCATCTGCTTTGCGATCGCTGCCGCCGGCCCAGCTTGGAAGCACGGGCTGCGCTCACGTCGCGGTGGCACGCCGACGCTGGTACTCGTACCACTCGGCCTGGCACTCGC
>JANOYI010000269.1:0-12845 GCA_031428795.1 Ilumatobacteraceae bacterium
GCCAGCCCGCGCCGAAGATGCGAGCGCACCGTCGCGGCAGGCATCTCGAGCATCGCTGCGATGTCCGCCGCCGAGTAGCCCCCGTAATACCGCAGTACCACCACCATCCGATGGTCGTCGGACAAGTGCGAGAGCACGTCCCACAGTTCGCTCGCACTGGCCGACACGTACAGCTCCTCCACCGGATACGAAGGGTGCATCTTGCGGCGCTGCAACGCCGACCGGCACCGACTCACCACGGTGCAGCGCAGGTAGGCGCCAGGCTTCTGAATCTCGTACCACCGCCGATACACCTCGATCAGGCTGTCCTGCACGATCTCCTCGGCCTCGGCGTTGCTGGCCAGCAGCGTGTACGCGAGACGTACCATCCCGGCGTACTCGACCCGGTACAAGGCATCGAGCTGCGCAACGCGGTCATCCGTTGCCGGATCCGGTTCGCCCCTGAAGGCCACTGTCGTCATCATCACCTACGGCGAACGACAGCACGAAAGTGTTGCACCCGATAACCATAATTCTTGCGAGTCGATCGTTCGGACCGTCGGCCAGGACGTCGTTGCTCAGCGACCGATCGCGACGACGAGGACGTGCGAGCACGTCCTCGTCGAGGAGATTCGATCGATGCACACCTACGCAGGTTTGTTGCTACGCGCGGCTCCACAGGACGCTGCCGTCGAACAAGGTGTCGTCGGCGGGGTCGTTGTTGCCGCCGTCCTCGAGTAGCAATGAATAGCTTTCACCGACGAGGAAGTGCACTGCGACGGGACCGCAGCGTGCGTTCCTGAAGGTTGCGTTCAGCGTCGAGCCGTCGATGCGGCCAGTGAGTCGCCCTATGAACTCGGTGACCGGCGAACCGACGAACACGCAGACTGAACCGAATTCATCGGTGAAGTCGATCACCGGGTTGGACCCGTCAGCGATAGTGAGATGAACGGTGCTGCCGTCGCCGTCCGGCGGTATGGGGTCCTGGCCGACCCACGTTCCCGCGAAGGGCGTGGGCGGGTTCTTGACTCGTGTGGACACGTAGATGTCACTGGCACCGGTGCCACCTTCGCCAGTGCCCGCCGAACCGGCTCTGCCGAACAGCAGTTGAGCCGCGTCCGACGACAAGAACGGTCGGGTCTCGCCGCGCCCGGTGTTGACGGCAGGGCCGAGGTTGACCGGCTCCGACCAGGGGTCATGGACGCTTGCCCGTGTCGCCGTCCAGATGTCCTGGCCTCCGACGCCGCCGGCGCGGTTCGACGAGAAGACCAGCTCGCGCCCGTCCTTGCGCAGGTTCGGTTGGATGTCGTTGGCGTTCGGGTCGTTCAGCTCGAGGATCGGGCCGGCGGCTGCGAAACCGTCGCCGTGCTGTCGGCTGACGAACAGCTCACCCTTCACTGTCGCTGAGCTGCGTGAGAAGTACAACCGACCCTGCACATATGACGGGCCCTGCTCGTCGAGCGCACTGTTCGGGCCGGCAGGGTCGCAGTCGAGGTGCTGGGGAGCGCTCCAGCCTTGGGTCGGGTTGCGACGTGACACGTAGAGGTCGCCCGAACCGCAGGTCACCCCCTCGATCGTTCTGCGGCTGACGAATATGAGCCCGCCGCCCTCGATCGGTGTAGGACAGAAGTCGTCGGAGGCCGAGTTGATCGGCGGAGGCAAGATTTGCGGAGGTCCCCATGGGTCGCCCATGTGCGCCCTCGACGCCATCCAGATGTCGAGGTCCCCGTCAACGTCGCCACCCGGCCGGTTGGATGCCATGAACAGGCTCAGGCCGTCGGGCGATTGTGCCGGGCACCCATCCAGGTACCGGGTGTTCAAATTCGAATCGTTGCCAGCGACATCGTCGATTTTCTCGGCAGGTGTCCAGCCTCCGGAATCTGGGCCGGCGCCAGCGAGCCCGGCCGGTATCAGCACGAGCGCAAGAGAGCTTGCGATGATGCGCGCTGCGGTTCGTCGACGGAATCGTGTGGGTTTGTTCTCGGATTGCATGGCATGTCTTCCTTTCGGTGGCTGAACAATTGGATGGTCAGGGCTCAACAACGCATCGAGCCGCGCGACACGGTCCACCAATTGCCGGATCCCGTCCGCCATTGAAGGCCACTGTCGTCATCATCCCTACGGCGAACGACAGCCCGGGAGTGTTGCACCCTGCACCCAGAAATTTGTTTGCCGAGGTTCGGAGCCTTGATCCGCGCCGTTCAGTTAGCCGCCGAAGGCGCTCGTGAAGGCGGCCTCGAACTCGGGGGTTGCCGGACCGCTGAAGCCGCAGCCGTTCACTACGCCGTCGGTGGCCGTCACGAGGTAGCGGTCTCCTATGACGAAGTCGACTCTGTCGAGCGCCGCCGATGTGCCTCCTGCGGGCAGGGTGATGGCGACAACGTCGGTCTCTGCGGAATCAGTGGTGAACCAACGGTCGACGCTGAGCATGACGGTGGTGTCGGTGATCTCCGTGGCGGTGCCGGCGAATGCAACGGGCAATGCTGCCAGGAAGTTGACGTCGAAGGCGATACACGAGGACATCGTTACCCCTGTCTCGGTGAGCAACAGCGAACTCGTCGTCACCGAGTCGTTGTCGCTGTTGAGTACCGCCGTCGAAATTGCTACGGCCGCCAGGCCAGCGGCGATCCCGCCAACGATCAGGGCCGATCGATGGCGTAGCTGACGAGGTTGGGGGTGTCGTGTGCGGTGTTGATGATGCTCTTCATCTGGGTCCGGTAGCGCAACGAGTCGATCGACTCATTGCGGAGCATCGGATCGATTTGTTCGAGCAGTGGTCGCAGCTCTTCGTCCATCATTTGGTCTCTGTTGCTCCACTGATTGATTGTCCGGTGGGGAGCAGATTCTTTCGCCGAAGCTTCTCGCCGATTCGCTGTTTGGCGCGTTGGTACCGATCACGCCGAGCCGCGGTCGCGTCGCCGATTGGAGTCACACTCGGCTCTTGTCCAGCACGCCCCTCACTCTTTCAGTTCTTCGCCGGGCTGGATGCCTGCAACGACTGATCCACGGGGCGTCTCACCGTTCGGGTGGATCTCCGTGGATGCGCCGCCAGAGCGGAAGACCGAACCACAGCCAGAGCGCACCGATTCCGAGTGGGGTCGCCACGGCGAATGCGACGGAGGGCCCGTACACCAAGTCGGCGACCAGTACGACACAGGCGATCAGTGAGATCCCGAGCGTCACGAGGGCGGCGATGGCCTGATGTGTTGCCGTCCTGATCATCACCTGCTTGTCGTAGGGCTTTCCGCGTAGCCGGTGGTACCCGGCTTCCGCGAGCAGAAAGACCATCGCGAGGCCGGCGCCGAGAAAGGCGATGAAGAACGTCACGCGATCGAACGTGTTCAGCGTGGCGGACCCGGTCGCGAAGGGAACTGACAGCAGGAATCCGAACAGCACCGTGGTGCCTGGCAGCACCAATCGCAACTCCTGCACGAGTTCATTGAGTTGCCGGTCGGCTTCCTCCTCGCGATCGCTCTCGGTCTGCTCACTCACGCGCCCGGTATACCCATTCGTGCCGGCGATCAACCTCATCAGTTCCGCAACGATCGCCACTGCAATTTGTGGGACGGTCGCGCGGCTAACGTGCCGCTTGTGGGGACGGGGAGTGCATATCGGGAGATTCTGCGAGTTCCGGACGCGCGCGCACTGATCGGCGCCAGTGCTGCCTCGCAACTGGGTGACTGGCTGTACAACGCAGCCCTGTTGGGGTACGTCTACACGTCAACCGGTTCAGCCGGTTGGGTCGGTGCGGCCACTATCTTCCGATTGCTTCCCTACGTCCTGCTGGCACCCATCGGGGGCATGATCGCCGATCGGTATGACCGGCGTACCGTGCTGCTCCTCGGCGACGTGCTTCGGTGCGCGCTGATGCTCTGTCTCGCCGCGGTCGTGGCAGCCGAGGGCTCGGTCGTGCTGGTGATCGCGATTACGGCGTTGTCGTCGGCAGCTGGGAGTGCGGAACAACCCGCCGCGAAAGCGATGCTGCCGAGGCTCGTGGGTGAACTGCGCCTTGGTCCCGCCAACGCCCTTCTGCACACGGTGCAGGACCTTGGCACAGTGCTGGGCCCCGCGATCGGCGCGGTCCTGCTGGCCCTCACAGCGGACTGGGTGGCCTTCCTCGTCAACGCAGGCACGTTTGCCGTGTCCGCCACGCTGATCGCGACAATTCGCGCTCGCCAAAGTGTGACGAAAGCGCCGACCGGCGAGAGTGTCGCGTCGCAGCTCCGTCACGGTGTGCGAACGGCGCGAACCACCCAGTTCGTCGTACCACTTTTCATCGTCGTGGCGATGGCGGAGTTCACCTACGGGGCGCAAACAGTTCAGTTGGTGCTGTATGCGGAACGCCAGCTCGGCTTCGGCGCCGAGGGGTACGGGTACCTGCTCGCCGCGATGGGGCTCGGCGGGCTGTTGAGCGCCACGATCAACGGCCGACTCGCCGCCAGCACGAGGGTGTCGGGCATCGCCGTAGTTGCAGGCGCGCTGTTCTGTGCCTCGGGCCTCGTGTATGCCGCGACGCACAGCCTTGGTATCGCGCTCGTGGTGACGCTGGTCGGCGGCGCTGGCTTCGTGGCGTGCGAAGTGGTCGCAGAGACGGCGGTAGCTCGCGTCGTTCCCGGTGACGTGCTCGGACGCGTGATGGGCGTGATCGACGCGGTCTCGGTGGCAGCAATGATCGGAGGTGCTGTAGTGGCGTCACTGCTCATCACATGGACGTCGCTCACCACCAGCCTGATCGTCGTCAGCGTCGTAACTCTGCTCGCCACAGTTCTCTGTCGCGCCGGTCTGCGAGGGCTCGACAAGTTGAGCCGTGAACGGTCGGAGTTGTTGGCATCTCGCGTGGCTGCAATCCAGCGGCTGCCGGTCGTTGCCGGGGCACCTCTGGTCGTGCTCGAACAACTCGCCTCGGCGTCGCAGCTGTGCCAGTTGCCGCCCGGCGTCGACGTCGTCGTGCAGGGCGCGCCAGCCCACGCGTTCTACGCAGTCATCGATGGGCGCGTTGTCGTGCATCGCGACGACGCGGTGGTGGCCCACCTCGGGCCGGGTGACTACTTCGGAGAGCGCGGCCTTCTCGACCGCGCCCCGCGCAACGCCACGGTGACCACCGAGGAGCCGAGCTCCGTGCTACGCCTGGAAGGTGATGTCTTGCTCGATGCACTGCAGTCCGCTCCGACGGTGCTGTCTGCGCTGAATCGTTCGAGCAGTCAGCGGGGGACACCTGCCCCGGCGCTCGCCCGAACCAGCCTTGTCGACGATCCGACGTGGGTGGAGTCATGAGCGCCCGCACCAGCCCGGAAGGTGCAATCGTGGTCGTGGTCGGCGCCGGCTACGCGGGCAAGCGCCGGGTGTACGTCAGGTTGGCCGAGCTAGGAGTTCGGACAATCATCGTCGAGGAGCCAGGGCACTGGTCGGAGTCTTTGGTCTCCGAGGGAATCATCGACGAGTGGTTGCCCGTGTCAGTCGTCGGCAACGCCGACCAGGACGCGCGAGCCGTCCTCGACGTGCTCGACGGAGCGGGCGTCCGACCCGACGGCATCTTCAGCATCTGGGAGGACAGCGTGCCCGTGGCCGCGCGGGTCGCAACCGCGCTGGGACTGCCGACCAACCCGGTGGATGCGGTCGACGACGCCCGCAGCAAGGTTCGAAGCCGTGAGCTTGGCGCACAGCTCGGGCTCCCCACGCCGAAGGCACGTCGCGTTCGCTCGCTCGACGAGCTCTTTGCCGCGGCCGCATATGTGGGCTTCCCCGCAGTGGTGAAACCCGAGTTCGGTGCCAGCGCGATGGGCTGCGTGCGGGTCGACAACCTCGAGTCGCTCCCAAAGATCTACGCACTCGTCCGCAGCGTCGTCACCCCGGAGAACGACACGATCTTCCGAAGTGGGAACGACCTATTGATCGAGGAATACCTCGATGGTGTCGAGTTCGACGTCGACGTGGTCATGCACAACGGAAGCTGCGTCTTTTCCAGCGTCTCCCAGAACTGGCCAACGGCCGAGCCGTCGTTCCAGGAGACCGGCTTGCACTGCCCACCTGACCACAACCCAAAGGAGGTCCGCCGGCTCGTCGACATGGTCGTGCAAACCGCCCAAGCTTTTCGCCTGCACCGCGGGGTCCTGCACATCGAGGGGAAGTGCACCAGCCGGGGGCCTCGCATCATCGAGGTCAACTCCCGCATCGGTGGAGGACGGATCACGCAATTCGTGCAGGCCGTGTGGGAAGTCGACTTGGTGGAGGCGCAGCTGCGGAGCTGCCTCGACCTGCCACCCAACCTGAAGCCGAGCCGGCGCCCGCAACGGGCGGTCGTCGACGTGTTCGTTCATGCGCCCGCAACTGGGCGCCTTGTAGCGATGCCGTTCGCCGAGATCAAGGCGGACGAACGGACGCTCATCGAGCTCGACATTGACGTGGAAGTCGGTGACGACGTGAACGGGCCTGAAGACGTGTTCGCCACCGTTCTTGCAGAGCTGTCTGTCATTGCCAAGGATCTGCGCCAGGCCAGAGCGGTGGCGGCTGCGATACTTTGCGATCCTCCGGTCGTCGCCGCACCGAGTTGAGAAGAACGACGCCCTCGCATCTGAGGCCGGCGTTTAATCGGGCGATGCATCGGGAAGTGAGTGGTGATGGATCTTGATATCGGTTGCTCGTTTGTGTTCGACGCGAACGTCGCTACTCACGCAGTGATGCTGTTCGAGCCGCATTGCACCGAGCTCGACAGAGTGCTCGACTCTCGGCTGGAGATTGTCGGCGATGTGGCGGCGCCGTCAGCGTCGTATGTCGACTCGTTCGGGAACCGCTGCCGGCGAATCACACTCAACGCTGGACAGACCACCATCCGATTTCTGGCTCGCGCGAACGTCGTTGCGGAGGGCGACCGGACCGACCGAAGCGCCGTATTGGCCCCGCCTGTGGATCTTCCTGACGAGGTTCTGCATCTCCTGATGCCGAGCCGCTATTGCGAATCCGACCAGGTCGCCGACTTGGCGTGGTCGACGTTCGGCACCGGCGGGTCGGGTTGGGAGAGAGTTCAACGTGTGTGCGACTGGGTCAACGAGCGAACGTCGTTCAGATACGGCAGCTCGTCACCCGGGTACTCGGCCGTCAACGTCCTCGAGAACTCCGTGGGCGTATGTCGTGACTTCACACACCTCGCGATTGCGCTGTGCAGGGCACTGAACATCCCCACCCGGTATGTGTTCGGTTACCTACCCGACATCGGCGTCGACGATCCGGGCACTCCCATGGATTTCTGCGCATGGATGGAAGTGTTCCTGGACGAGCAATGGTTCACCTTCGACCCTCGTAACAACGAGCACAGGATCGGACGAGTGGTGGTCGGTCGAGGTCGCGACGCCGCCGACGTGGCCATGGTGACTTCTTTCGGCAGGGTCGAGATGGTCGGTATGACGGTGTGGGCCGAGCTCGGGTCGGGAGCGAGTTGGACCGATTCGTCGCGTCCTGGACGAACCGGCTCCGGCCTGGTTGGGTTATCAAATTGAGGCCCACCGCCTGACCACGGGGGCGTGAGCGGTTCAGCTGAACCGCAGCCGCTGGGGCGCGTGGAGCAATCGTGATCGGCCTTGTCGAAAGTGGTGTATCAAATCACCTGTCATGCGCGTGGAAGGGTCATTCGCTGCGCCATTCCAATTGAGTGTTACGACATGCGTCTCATCGCACTTCTCAGCTCACGGTGAAGACTGCGATGTGGGCGTATTGGTCGGGGTTGGTCATGTCGGCGCCCTCGTAGATGGCGGCGTCGATGAGCTGCAAATCCGTGATGCGACCCTTCACGACGAGTTGATCGAATGTGGCGCCGAAACCTGCGGCGACGAAATGGGCGGCGTTGATTCCGATTGCCGCGCTGCCGCCGGGACGGATGGTGCGCAGAATGCCGCTCAGCGCATCGGGTCCGACGTGGCCGTGGGTGAAAGTGCCCACGCTGACGGCGCCGGCGTACGCTCCATCGGCGACATCGAGAGGTTGAGTGAGATCGGCTTCGAGGAGTGTTCGGTAGATCGCGCTTCCGTCGTGTTGCTTCGATGCCGCTTGGCGCAGCATCTCCGCGGAGAGGTCGATGCCATCGATGGCGACGTCGCGGTGCCGGCGCAGTGCTTGGCCGGCCAACCCGGTACCACATCCAATGTCGAGCACGACCTCGTCCGCTCCGACGCCGTCCAGCCCGTTGGCCGCGAAGACGTCAACGACGACTTGGGGGTATTTGTACCCGCTGTCCACAACGAAGCCGCTGTCGTACGTGTCGGCCCACCGTGCGTACAGAGCTCTATTGGCGTCGGGACCATCCAGTGCATACGCGGCAGCCAGAAGCTCGTCGACTGGTTCGGCTGCGTCGTCATTCGTCATGCCGACTGCTTGGTGATCAATTCGAGCTCCATGGGGGAATTGTGTCAGCTCGCGGTCGCTGGGAGAACGCTGCTCGACGCTCGCACGCCTAGGTGTGGAGTTCGAGTTTCCGACATGTGGCCGGTTCAGCTGAACCGTTCATCTGGTGGTGGGGTCACTTACCTGTGGTCCGCCGGCTGAAAGGCGAAGATCTCTCCAAGGGACCACGCGAATCGAGTCGAGTGCTAGCTTCGCACTGGGTCCGTTTCGCGGACGCGCATCCATGCCGGAGGGGGTTCCGGCGGATGTCAAAACGACAGACGGGGGAAGCGTGGGTCAGGGCGAGGTGCGTCACAACGTTCCGCAAGCGCAACTTGACATAGGTGCGCGACTACTCGAGGGACTGCATACGGAAGCCAGGGTCCTCTCGCTCAGCCACGGCGATGTGCTCATTACCGAAGGTGATGAGGCGAATGAGGTGTTCGTCGTTCGGTCGGGTCGGATGACTGCCTGGTCGAACACCCCACAGGGCAACGTGATGATCGCAGTGCTCGAGGCGGGTCAAGTAATCGGTGAGGTCACTGCGGTGGCCGGTGGCCGTCGCACCGCGACTGTTCGATCCGACGGCGACTCTGTCGTGCTCGGTGTGTCTCGGCTCTCGTTCGAGCAGTGGCTGGATCACCATCTGGACGTTGCCGATGCGCTGGCAGAACAGGCGCGCTCTCGTATCGACCGTGGCGAGGTCGCACGGATGCTGTCGGCGGTGATCGGCTCGACGGACACCACAATCATCCAGCAGATCGTCGATCGTGCGGAATGGCGCCGTCTCGAGGCCGGGGAAGTGCTCTTCGAACAGGGCGACCACTCCGATGCCGCCTACTTCATCGTTTCAGGTCGCTTGCTCGTCGTCATGGACGCGGACGGTGCGACAGCGCGGACGGTTCGCGAGCTTGGCCGTGGCGAGATCGTCGGCGAACTGGGGTTGTTGGACAGCGCCCCACGGTCTGCCACGGTGAGGGCTATCCGCGACACCACCTTGGGCGTGTTCCCGACGGCGCTCTTCGGGGAGCTGGTCACTCAACACCCGGGCCTGATGTTGGGTGTTGCGCGCGAGATCTTGGCGCGCCTGCGCCGGCCAGCTCAGCGCCTCGTTGATCGGGCAGGCTCGGTCGCCGTCATCGTGTGTGCGCCCAATGCTCCTGCGCAGCTCGTTTCGGACATGGTCGACGAGGTTGCCCGACACGGCACGGTCGCCCATCTCTCGAGCGAACGCGTCAACCAGCTCCTCAATCGAGATGAGATTGCGCAGGTGACGACGGACCATGTCGGACTACCGCGCCTCGCGGAGTTCATGCACGAGTCCGACGTGACCAACGATCATGTGATCCTGCACGCCGACTCCGATATGACGCCGTGGACACGGCGGGCACTTCGTCAGGCGGACAGAGCTGTCATCGTGGTGTCCCCGAACCCGTCGCCCGACGAGACTCGACGGATTCAAGCGGTCACTGAGGTGCTCGACACGGTCAGCCACGTTGTGCGGATGCTGGCAGTGCTACAGCCGGCCGGTACCGAGCGGCCACAGAACACCGCGGAGCTGCTCCAGCGACACGGCGCGACTGAGATCGTCCACCTCCGAGATGGGTGCATCGGTGACGTTCAAAGGCTTGCCCGGCTCGCTACCGGTCACGGTGTCGGACTGGTCCTCGGTGGCGGCGGAGCTCGAGGGTTTGCCCACATCGGCGTGTACCGGGCGCTGTGCGAACTCGGTGTGCCGATCGACCACGTCGGGGGTTGCTCGATCGGAGCGCCGATCGGTGGCGGAATCGCGCTCGGGATGAATCCGGATGACCTCACCGAACTCGTGAAGTCGCAGTTCCACCGTCTGCTGGACTACACGATCCCTGTGGTCTCGCTGATCAAGGGTGGACGCATTTCTCGCGCTATCGAAGGCCACTTCGGAACATGCGACATCGAGGACCTTTGGCTCCCGTACTACTGCGTCTCGACGAACCTGACCACTTCTCGGCTCGAAGTCCACCGACAGGGCCCCGCCGCAAAGTTCATCCGAGCAAGTGTGGCCATCCCTGGTGTTCTGCCCCCGGTGTCGTATCAGGGCGAGCTGCTCGTTGACGGCGGAGTGCTCAACAACCTGCCGGTCACGCCCATGCGAAACGATGGAGCGATCGGCGCGGTGATCGCTGTCGACGTCGCTCCAGCGTTGGGTCCGCGTGCCAAGGCGGATTTCGGCACGTCCGTGTCCGGGTGGCGAGCGTTGAGTGCCACGTTGCGGAAGTCGAACACATTCCCGAGCATGTCGGCGGTGGTCCTTCGGAGCATGCTCACCGGTGCAGTGAGTCATCAGCGCGAGGCCATCAGCGCAGGCGTCGTGGACCTCATGGTCAACATGCATCTTCCGGGGATCGGCCTGCTCGAGTTCGACCGGGTTGACGACGTGGCTCGGGCTGGGTACGACAGATCACGGCCGATGGTGGCGGAATGGGCCAGTGGTCAAAGCTGGCTGAGGTCGCCGAAATGATCCTGCTCACATTGCGTGACCTGCAGCACCGAGCCATGCGGTTCCTGGTCGTCATAGTCCTCGGCTCGCTGGTGTTCGCGTTGTTGTTCGTGATGACCGGCCTGGTCGAGCAGTTCAACCGCGAACCCTTCGACTCCGTCAACGGGTTCGGTGCGTCGACGTGGGTAGTCCCGGAGGGCATCTCCGGACCATTCACGGCATCGTCGACCATCTCGGCTGCCAACGTCCTCGAGGTGGTCGGCGAACGAGCATCGCCGGCGGTCATCGCGCGCAGCAGCATGACTCTGGACGAGACTGCAGAGGCGGTCATCCTGATCGGTCATGTCCCGGGCGGCCTCGGTGAACCGCACACCATCGAGGGCCGGCCAGCGGAATCGCCAGGCGAGATCGTCCTGGACGACACGACGGGCGCCGACGTCGGTGATTCCGTCGCGATGGCCAGTGGCTCCTTCACCGTTGTCGGGCTGTCCCGGGACACGTCGTTGTTCGCGGGCATTCCTATGGTCTTCATGCCGTTGGCCGACGCGCAGGAACTCGTCTTCCAGACGGATCAGGTGGTGAGCGTGGTCCTCGTCGATGGTGACGTGAACTCGCTGCCGCCAGGGTTGGTCGCAGTGAGCAGCGATGCTGTCGCCGAAGATGCGCTCAAACCACTGGAGGGTGCTGTGTCCTCCGTCGACCTTGTTCGGGCCCTGCTGTGGATGGTCGCAGCGGTGGTGATCGGGGCTGTGGTCTACCTGTCGGCACTCGAGCGGGTTCGCGATTTCGCCGTGCTGAAGGCAATGGGCGTCTCCAACAAGAACCTCGTCGGAAGCTTGGCGTTACAGGCGGTTCTCGTCGCGCTGGGAGCAGTCGCCATCGCGGCAGTGATCCAGCTCTTCCTGGCTCCTGTGTTCCCACTCAAGGTCACCGTTCCCGACCGTGCATTCATACAGATCCCTAGCTTCGCAGTTCTCATGGCGCTCGTCGCCGGTGCGGCGGGGATGAGCCGAGTGGCCAGGGCCGATCCTGCGTTGGCGTTCGCGGGAGCAGGGGGCTGAGGATGACAACGCTGTGCGTCGACAATCTGGTCGTCGAGTTCATTCACAACGGATACGCCGTGCGCCCATTGGATGGGCTCTCGTTCGAAGTGGCCCCGGGCGAGCTCGTCGCGTTGCTCGGGCCTTCGGGTTCTGGGAAGACGACATTGCTGTCGTGCCTCGGCGGCATCCTCACGCCGACGTCGGGGACCATTCGCATGGGTGAGACAGAAGTGACGAAGCTGTCCGGCCGTGCGCTCGAACAATATCGGCGCACCCAAGTCGGGTTCGTCTTCCAGGCCTTCAACCTGATCCCTTCACTGACGGCTCGCGAAAACGTGGCAATGCCGCTGCTGCTGACCGGTCAATCGCGGGCAGCCGCGTTGGCTCGCGCCGACGAGCTCCTCGCGCAAGTGGGCTTGACCGAGCGCGCAAGTCACCGGCCCTCGAAGTTGTCAGGTGGGCAGCAACAGCGTGTTGCTGTGGCTCGCGGCCTGGGCCAGAACCCGCAGTTGCTCCTCGCTGACGAACCCACGGCGAACCTCGATTACATCCAGGTCGAGTCGATCATCCGACTCCTCCGCGAGTTGCGCGACCAGGGTCGAATGATCATCATCTCGACGCATGATCCCCGACTGTTGCCGATCGCGGATCGGGTCATTCAGATGGCACCCGATCACGACCAGGAGGAAACCCCGACGCACCAGTTGACCTTCGCGGCCGGCGACCGCATCTTCGAACAGGGGGATCAGGCCGACCTCATCTACACCGTCGACGAAGGCATTGTCGACATCGTGCGCGTGATGGCTGACGGTTCCGAAGAACAGTTGAATCAACTCCGGCCCGGCCAGTATTTCGGCGAGCTCGGCGCCTTTCTCGGGTTTCCTCGTTCGGCCTCTGCCCGCGCCGGGAGTGCCGTCGTTCTGACTGCGTACAGCCCGCGGGTGTTTCGCGAGCGGGTACTGAACAACACC